>CANMAT010000180.1 GCA_947494865.1 Deltaproteobacteria bacterium | reverse complement strand
TTCTCTTTGGCGCCGTTCGAAAGCGTGGCCCGGTCGCTCGCCCGCAGCTTCGTGTTCATCGCTTCGAGGCAGCCTTTGATCTTGGTGCGCTTGTTGTCACCGTAGATGAGCGGAAGCCGCCAGCACTCGATCTCGTGCACGCTCACGGCGAAAATGAGTCGTTCGCGGTGCTTGTCGAAGACCTCCGCGCCCGCGGCACTGCGCAGCCGCGCGATCACCCGCTCGATGAGCTCGGGCACGGTGAGGTCGCGGCCTGCCTCGCGCCACGGCACGTCGTAGCCCTTCTGTTGCGAGACGTCGGTATCAATCTGCACGACGATGTAGTCGACGAAGCCGCCGTCGAGCGCCTCGGCGAAGCGTCCTGCTTCGAGGTGCTTCAGCACCATTCCCCAGCCTGCGTTGCCCACGGCGGGCGCCTTGCTGGCTTCGGGCGGTTGGAGGCGCCGCGGGTCGAGGTCGTCGTCTTCGAAGTACCCCGCGAGCATGGCTTCGAGCACGATCTGATCGGTGACGCCCTCGGCGATGATGCCAAACCTCACCACGGTGACTGCCCTCAGAAGTTCTTCGGCAGGCCGCCGAGGTAACCGCGCAGAAAGGCCTCCGAGAGCCGTACGGGCGTTGTGCCTTCGGCTGCGGTGGGCTTCTCGATGCGGCGCACCTTCGTGTGGCCCCTGCGGTTGCGGTGCACCACGAGAAGCCGCTGCTCGTCGTCGCCGAGGTCGAGACCGTCGAGCACGGCGGGGTTGTGCGTGGTGAGAATGATCTGCTTGTTGTGCTGCTTCGCGAGCTGCACGAGTCGGCGCGTGAGCTCTTCGCAAAGGCGCGGGTTGAGCGAAGCATCGACGTTGTCGATGGCGAAGAAGCGCGGCGTGCTCGGGCTGATGCAGAGGGTGAAATAGAAGAGCAGAAAGAGAAAACCCTCGTTGGCGCTGCGCTGATCGAAGAGCAGGCTCTCGGCGAGGTAGCGGTCTCCGATGAGGAGCGTGCGCTCGCCCGGCGCGAGCTCGGCGTCGAGCGAGAGCGCGCGGAACCAGTCGAGGAGCTGAAGCTGCTCGGAGATGCACGCGAGCTTCGCGCGACCCTCTTCAGACCTGGAGAGGCTCTTCAGGTGGGAGAAGAGCCCCTCGCCGCGAACGCCCAGCGGGAGAATCTGCCCCTCGGCGAGAAAGGTGCGCAGCGCCGAGTTCTCTGGCGAGTAGATGAGGAAGTCGACGAGCGACTCGAGGCCCTCGGACTCGATGGACAGAACCTCATTCGTGAAACGTCGGATCCGTAGCGGGTCGTCCGACGGCGCGCCATCGGCACGCAACTCCGCAGCCAGCGCCTGGATGCGCGCGACCTTCTGTTGAGAGATCCCTCGGATCGACGTCCACGCGTTGCCCGGCGCCGCGGCATCGTAGGCAACACTCAGTTTCTCGACCGATCCTGAGGTGCCGCGAAGCGAGATGTCGATCTGGTCTGGCTGCGCCGCTCCGAACGCCGAGTATACGAAGCGCGCTTCGGGCATGCGAATGCCGCGCGCGGCGAGGTGCTCATGTTCGACCTTGTGATGCACGCCCGCCGAGGCGAACGCGATGGCTTCGAGGACGTTGCTCTTTCCGCACCCGTTCTCGCCGATGAGCACGTTGACGCGACCGAGCTCCAGGTCGAGCGATGCGAGCGATTTGAAGTTCTCGATGTGAAACTCGCGGATCAACACGGCGGCGATGCCTCGCTGAGTACCGCATCGCACGGCGGTCATCAACGTGCTTGCCCGACGCGCACCGGTGTCTCGACGTGCAGTGTCCGCGCGTCGTAGAGGGCGAGAGACGCCATGGAAGCGCGCCGTTCACGGCGCCCGTGAACGCGTTCACGGTCGCTGTGAACGGGGGCGGCGGTTGCGGTACGCTCCGGCGATGACGCGCGCCCCTGCGAAGAAGCCCGCCGCGAAGAAGCCCGCCGCGAAGAAGCCCGCCGCGAAGAAGCCCCTCCCCGAGGCGCTGGCGAAGGTCGGTAAGGCCGCGCGCGCGCAGCGGGTGGCTCGCCTCGCGCAGCGGGGCCGCGACGCGCTCGCGCGCGTTCGTGAGCGCCAGACGAACATCGCCGCGAACATGGTCGACATCGGGCTCGCGCTCGTCGAGCTCAAGGCCGACGGGGTGGCCGAGGCGCTCGGGCGGCGCGGCTTCACCGACCTCGTGGCGCAGGACCTCGCGATGTCGCTCACCACGGCGAACGCCCTCATCGCGCTCGCGACGCGGGTGCCGCGCGAGGTGACGCAGCGCATCGGCCACGGCCGCGCCGCGCTGCTGCTCGAGCTCGCCGACGCCACGCCCGAAGACGACGCGCCCCAAGACCTCCTCGACGCGAAGATCAAGCTCCCCTCGGGCAAGGTGCTCGACGTGCCCAACGCCACCGACCGCGAGCTGCGCGAGGGGGCGAAGGAGCTCCGCGCGGCCCGCGCCGCGCCGAAGTCGCGCCGGGGCTTCACCACGACGCGCGAAGAGAAGGCCGCCTACGCGCGCTTCGCCGAGGCGCTGCGGGGCCACGCGGGCGAGCTCCTTGCGCAGACGAAGCTCGTCGCTACGCGCGACGGCCGAGGGCCCAAGCTGCGCGTCGAGCTGCGCTTCGCCGAGCTGCGCGGCGTGATCGCGGCGCTGCGAAAGGCGCTGGGGCCGTGACGGTGTGCGCTGCGCCCTACAGCGGCAGGCAGGCGCGCGCGGCCGCGAGCTGAAGGCACGAGTACCCGGCGCGGCACATCGCGTCGGCCGTGCAGCGGCGCGCGCAGAACACGAGCCCCGCGCCGTCGTCGACGCACACGCCGTCGGGGCCGCAGTCGGGCGTGATCTCGCACGGCCGGCTGCAGTAACCGCCGGGAAAGATCGTGACGCACGCGAGCGAACCGCACTGCGTCGCGCTGCGGCACGCCCCGCCGAGGAGGCTCGCGCTCGTGGCGCCGCCGGTGCACGCGCCCGCCGCGCACGTCTGGCCCGCGATGCACGCGCGGCCGCAAGCGCCGCAGTTCGAGGCGTCGCTCGCGGTGTCGACGCACGCGGCGCCGCAGGTGCTCCGCGGGGCCGCGCAGCTCGCCCGACAAGCGCCGCCGACGCAGGCCTCGCCCGAGGCGCATCGACGGTCGCAGCCGCCGCAGTGGGCCACGCTGATCGACGTGTCGACACAGCCGCCGCCGCAGATCGCGCGCGGGGGCGGGCAGCTCAGCCCGAGGTCGACGGGCGCGTCGGGCGCCGTGGCATCGGGCGCCGTGGCATCGGGCGCCGTGGCATCGGGCGCCGCGGCGTCGGGCGCGACCACGTCGTCGGCGGCCGGGCGATCGAGCATCGGGAAGCTCACGGCCTCTTCGAGCGGGACTGCGTCGTCGACCTCGACAACATCGCCGGTCGGCGCCTCCGGCGGAGGCCCCGCATCGCCCGTGGCGCACCCAAAATGTACCGAGATGACCAGCGCGAGACCGAACCGACAACGCTTGAAGCTCATGGGACGGGAGACACTGCCGACTATGAAACGTCGGTACAAGCGCGGAGTGCGTAGCCGCTGGAGGCGCTCGATCGCGGCGCCGTCCCTGGGGTAGCGTCGCGCGCATGGAAGGCACCGCCGTAGCGCTGTGGATGCCCGCGTTCATGCGCCCGCTCACGGCGCGCGAGAGCCCCTTCGGGCGCCTCTCGGTGTTTCACGACACGGTGCACGACGCGCACATTCTCGTGAACGACACGACGTGGCACGGGTGGCAGTTTCGCGAGCCCGCGCGCCTCGACGAGCCCACGGGGTACTACGCGCACGGCTCGCCCATCGCGGAGCTCATGGCGTCGCTGCGGCCCGGCGCGCGCGTGGCGGTGGTGGGCCTCGGGGCGGGCGTCATGGCCTCGCTCGCCGCGCGCGGCCAGGCGGTGACGTTCTTCGAACTCGACCCCGCCGTGATCGAGCTCGCGCGCGACCCGGCGTGCTTCTCGTTCCTCCTGCGCTGCGAGGCGCGGGTGTCGGTGCGCGAGGGCGACGCCGTCGAGCGCATCGTCGAGGCGCCGCCGGGCGCGTTCGACCTCATCGCGGTCGACGCCTTCTCGGGCGACGCGGTCTCCGAGGGGGTGCTCTCGCCGCGCGCCGTCGAGCGCTTCGTCTCGCGGCTCGCGCCCGACGGCGTGGCCGCGTTTCACCTCACGTCGACGACGCGCGGGCACGATCACCGCCCCGAGTTCGCCCGCGCCGCCCGCGGCCTCGCCTGCGCCGTGCGCGACCACCGCTCAGCCCCGCTCGCGCGCGACCCGTCGCTCGAGATCGACCCCGCCGTCGACCTCTCGGCGCCCGTCGAGTGCCGCTGGGCCGTCGCGTCGCCGAGCCCCGCGGCCGTCGCGCGCCTCGCGCGCTGGACGCCGCTCAGCGCTCCTTGAGAGGGGCCTCGCGCACGACCGGATCGGCGGCCGCGCCCTTCAGGGCAGGCGCAGGTCGGGGCGCAGGGCGGCCACGCGGCGGCGCTCGGCCGCGAAGGCGCGACCCTTCGGCAGCATGAGGCTCCGCAGCGACGGGAGCAGCACCAGCGCGTCGGAGACGTGGGTGATCGGGTTGTCGACGAGCGACACGTCGGTGAGCGACGCCAGGCTCCAGAGCGCCGGGGGGACGACCGTGAGCTCGCACGCCGAGAGGTACACCTGCCGCAGCGAGCGCAGCGCCGTGAGGCCGTCGAGGTGCGCCGCGATGCCCGGGTTGGCGTTGAGCGCGAGCGAGGTGAGCCGCGGGCATCGCGCGAGCACCGCGAGGGCCTGCGCCCAATCGAGCGCGGGCATCGCCTCGAGGTGAACGAACTCCACGGGGCTCTGCCCGAGGTCGTCGGGCAGGCGCGTGAGCGCGGTCTCCGAGAGCAGCAACCGCTGGAGCGATGGCAGCGCGCCGAGCCCCGGGGGCAGCGCCTCGAGGGGGTTCTGACCGACGTAGAGCGACTTGAGCGACGTGAGCTCGCACAGCCAGTCGGGCAGCGCGCGCAGCAGGTTGCGCTGCACGCCGAGGTGCGTAACGCCAGACCGCCCGCGCAGCGCCTCGGGCAGCTCGACGAGCTTGCGCCCCGTCAAGATGACCTGCGGTGACGAGGCGTCGAGGATCGATTGCAGGGTGGGTGCGGCCATCGGGGTGAGCGCATCGGTACCGCGCCCGGGGCACGCGCGTCGAGCCTCCGCGAATCTGAGCGGCGCATACTCGCGCCCGCGCGGGGCCTTCTGGTAGGGTGCGCGGCGATGAAGTTCGCAGCGCGTTGGGGCATGGTTTTCGGTCTCTCGGTGGCCTCCTGCGGCGATTCGGGTGCGCCCGCGCCGGCCCCCGACGCGTCGCCCGTCGACGCGCAGGTCGTCGTCGATACGCCGGTGGTCACCGACACGGCGCGCCCCGACACCGCCGTCGACGTGCCCGCCGACACGGGCCCGCGGCCGATCTTCTCGCCGTGCACGAGCCGCGCGCAGTGTGGCACCGGGCGGCTGTGCTCCACCATCACCGAGGGCTACCCCGGCGGCAGCTGCACGCGCGCCTGCACCATGGACGCCGAGTGCGGCGACGAGGGGTTGTGCTGGCCCGTCGGCAGCGGGCGGCGGTGCATCCCCCGCTGCCAGACGAGCGACGACTGCCGCGAGGGCTACGCGTGCCTCGGCATCTCGGGGCGCGAAGACAGCGCGTGCTTCCCCCACTGCACGGCCGACGCTCAGTGCGCGCCCATGGCGTGCAACCAGTGGTCGCGCGAGTGCGGCCGCCCCGTCGACACCACCCGCGCCGAGAACGGCGCGCCGTGCAACACGGCCCTCGAGTGCCGCAGCGAGCGCTGCACCCGCGAGGTGAACAGCGAGGGCAACCCCACGGGCTCGCTCGGCGGCATCTGTTACAGCCTCTGCACCGTGCTCGAGAACTCCGAGTACGTCGGGGCCAACATCCCCCGCGCCAACTGCCCCATGGGCAGCGTGTGCCCGCGCGACTCGAGCACCATGCCCGGCGGCGTGGGCCTCTGCCGCGTCGAGTGCACCACCAACGACAACTGCCGACCGGGCTTCATCTGCGTGCACCCGGCCCGCTCCGCGGGCGACCCCACGCCGTACGTCAACGGCTACTGCGCCGCGATGAACTGCCGGTACATGACGCAGACGTGCCCCGCGTTCGCGACGTGCACCACCACGCGCACCGACGACGCGGGCGTGGCCACCAGCGGCGTCTGCGTGCGCAACGACCCCGACGGGGGAGACGGCGCCTCCGACGCGGCGGTCGATGCCACGAGCGACCGCGGTGCCGACGCGACCGACGCGCCCGCGAGCGACGCGGCGGTGGCGGCTCCCGACGCGGCGGGCTGACGGGCGCCGTACTTGTCTTCCCCCGCGTGACCGGAGCAAAGATCACCGATGTCTTCGGCGACGGACTCCAGCGACGAGATGAAGAAGGCCGAGGCGCGCGTCCCGCGGTGGACGTCGGCGGTGCTCGCCGTGGTGGCCATGGTGCTGGTGTCCGTGGCCGTTGCCTCGCGCTCGGCCGATCGCGACGGTGAGCGCGAAAGCGACCGCGACCCGCTCGAGCTCGCCGACCCGGCGGAGCTGCGCCAGGTGGTGACGGCCATCTCCGAGGTGATCCGCGCCTCGCAGCCCGCGCAGGAAGATCGCGCCATCGACGCGCTCGCGCAGCTCACCCCGCGCAGCCCCGGCGCCGCCGACCTGCGCGACGCCTGCCTCACCACGTACCGCTCGCCGCGCGACGCCGAGCGGCTCCTGCGCGAGGGCGCGCGGCTGCTCCCGGCCGACGGCGGCGCGGCGCCCCCGGAGGCTACGGCGCGCCTCGAAGAGATCTCGCTCCGGGCGCGCAACCTCATCACCGAGGCCCGCGAGACGCTCGACCGCTGCAACGCCCTCTACCAGTCCGGCGCCGCGCGCTTCAACCTCGAGCCCGCCCGCCGCGCGCGCCGTCACGAGTAACGTAGATTGCCTTTGTAGAAGGCACTTCGCACAAAACGACGGCGGCGCTGTCACAAGAACCACCCCCCGCGCATTGGTCGCTCGAACCCCCTCAACCGCACAGGGAGCAGCGACCATGGCGATGCCCGCGATCCTCCGCACGATGTTCGATCACAACGAGCCCACCCTCAC
>CANMAT010000179.1 GCA_947494865.1 Deltaproteobacteria bacterium | reverse complement strand
GCTCGCGCAGCCGCGCGCAGTGGGCGTGCGCGCACCACGGGAGGCCCCGCGGGCGCCCCTCCGACGGCGGGAACAGCACGCACGAGCCCCGCGCGTTGTCGACGCGGCGCTCGGGCGCGCTGTGCTGCGCGTCGTTCACGCAGAGGAGCGCGTAGCGGCCTCCGCCGAGCGCGCGTCCGAGGCGCCCGGCGCTGCGCAGGGCGAGCTCCCACGCGCCCGCGTCGCGCCCGACGGGAGCCAACCGTTGCGCCCTCACGATCGGCGCGAACGACGGGTTCGCCCTGCCCCGCGACGCCTCGCGGCCGAAGCGCGCGACGAGCTCCGACCAGCGCGCCCCCTCGACGCGACGGGCCCCCGCGAGCGCGGCCGCCTGCGCGTCGAGGTCGCGCGCATCAACGCCCACGAAGCCGCTCCCGGGCGGATCGTTCGAGAGCCACCGACGGCTCAGCGGCAGGCAGAAGAGGTTGCCCGGACGGGCCGTCGCGTCGCCCGGCACCGGCATCGCGGGAGCGTCTTGTTTGGGAAACAGCCCGTCGAAGGTTCCGCCCTGCGCGACGTCGCGCACGCCCGCCTCGCGCAAGAGCCCGTGCATGACGAAGCGCGCCTCCCGCGCCGACGTCCCCTCGGGCGGGAGCAGGTGCGCCCAGTATCCTCGGCCTCCGCGCGATCGGTGGGCCAGAAAGGGCAATCTACCGTGCGTGAGGCGCTCGACGAGCGCGCCGAAATCCTCCGCCGGGTCGCGCGCGATCACCCGCGCCCCGCGGTGGTCGTCGAAGTCGGCCGACACGCTGTTGCACGCTCCGTCGGGGTGCATCGGGTACACGCCCAGGGTGATCGCGCCCGCCACGTGGAGCGCCACCTCGTCGACGCTCACCCGCCGCCGCGCCCCGCGCGGCCCCGCGGGGCGCCAGTCGCCCACGCGCCACGTTCGCGCGCGCGCTCCGCGGTGGGCGCGCTCCCACGCGTTGAGCCGCGCGGCCGTGGGCTCGTCGTCGACGCGCCACGCGAACACGTCGCCGCGCGGGCGCAGCACGTCGAGCAGCAGAGCGGCCACCGCGCGCTCGAGGCGCGTCACCGGGCGATGCCATGAGTACCCCATAGGTCGCTCAGTGTCGGCGAAGAGCCACCCTCCGCGCAAGCCCCGCCCTGGAGCGCGGTCAGCCCTCGGGGGCGGGCTTCGTCACGGGGGTGAACGTGCCCCCGCGCTGCACGCGCGACTCGCCCGGCGGGAGCGCCAGCGGCCACACGGTGACCACGGCCTCGCCCACGATGAGCCCGCGCTCGGCGACCCACTCGTCGCGCTCGCGCACCCATTCGAGAATGGCCGCCTGCACCTCGGCGGAGATGGCGCGCTCGTCGGCGGCATCGACCACCGCGAAGCCGCCTTCGAGGCTCCAGGCCACCTGCATGGGGCGCTTGGGGTCGGCGGCGCGCATCGACGCGCGGTAGGCCGCGGCCTCTTCTTCGGCGCGGCGCGCTTCTTCTTCTGCGCGGGCCTCGAAGGCTCGCTCCGAGGCCTCGTCGAGGCGGGCCACCACCGCGGCTTCGTCTTCGTCGAGAGGGCGCACCGCGCGCCGCAGCGCGAGGTGCAGCGCGGGGTCGTCGGACTGCGCGATGACCCCGAGCACCTCCATCATCGAGGGGCGCTCGCGCAGCCACAGGGCGGCGTCGACCTCCGTCTCGAACGATGCGATGAGCAGCTCTTCGGTCTCGAGGTTGCGAAGGCGAAGGTCGATGGGTGCCATGTGCGTTTCGCTCAGGCTCTCGCGCTTTGCGCCGCCGCGCAACGACTTCGCGCACCCGCCCGTCAGGGGGCCGGGGCCATCGCGCGGGAGACCATGTCCCACGCGTCGCACTCGGCGTTGCGCCACGCGCGCTCGACGGTGGGCGTCGCGCCGATGCGCAAGAGGGGCTCGCCCGTCGCGTAGGCGGGCCACGCCGGGGCGCCCGCGCCGTTGGGGTCGCCGGTGGCGGCGAAGCGCGTCCAGTAGCCGAGCATCGCGCGCTCCACGGCGCGGTCGTTGTCGGTGGGGGTGATCATCCCCTGGGCCACGTTCTGAAACACGTACGCCAGCTCGAGGCCGTGCCACGCCCCGAGCGCGCGCACCGTCGCCGTGCTGCCTTCGAGCGCGTGGGCGTAGAGGTAGCGGTACACGTTGACGCCCGGCTGTCCGCGCGCCGCAGCCCGCGCCGCGAGCCGCGCCCCGCAGCCGAAGCGCGCGTCGGTGAACGCCTGCACCAGCGCCGCGCGGGGCGTCCCGTAGGTGGCCACGGGGTAGAGCGCGATCACCTGGTTGGCGAACGCAGCCCCGCCCACCTGCGTGAGCAGCCCCCGGTACGCCGCCTCGGTAGGCACCGCGGGCACCGTGAGCCCCACCTCTTCGGTGTTGTGCCCCACCACCACCGGAACGCGGTTGTGCGCGCCCGTCAGCATGGCTTCGAAGGGGCGCGTCGGCAGCGCGGGCGCCGACACCACGGGCCCCCAGCGCACCGTGCTCGCGCCGAGGCCCGACACGTCGACGGGCGCCGCGAGGGCGCGCACGGCGGCCTCCGTCGAGAGCGCCCGCATACACGCCGCGGCGTCGGGCGCCGAGGCGCACCCCGCGGCCTGGGCGTACATCACGCCCTGGGCGCGCGCGGCCTCGACGGTCTGCGTGGCGAGGCAGCTCCCGCTCTGCATGAGGGCGCGCGAGAAGAGGCCCGCCGCGAGGGGCGAGGCCACCAGGGCGCAGGTGTTGACGGCGCCGGCGCTCTCGCCGAACAGCATCACGCGCGCCGGGTCGCCGCGAAAGCCGCGAATGTTGCGCTGCACCCACCGCAGCGCCGCCACCTGATCGAGCAGGGCGAGGTTGCCCGCCGAGGCGCCCATCTCGCCTTCGAGCGCGGGGTGAACGAGCCACCCGAGGGCCCCGATGCGGTACTGAATTGTCACCACCACGACGTTGCCGCGCGCCGCGAGCCGCGTGCCGTCGTAGATGCGCGTGCCCGCGGGCGAGAGGTTGCTCGCCGAGCCCGCGGTGTTGCCGCCGCCGTGCACGAAGACCATCACGGGCAGGGCCGCGTCGGCGGGCGCGTTGGCGGGGCGCCACACGTTGAGGGTGAGGCAGTCTTCCTGGCCCTCCATGGGCGCCATGGGGTCGAAGGGCTGCCCCTGCTGCTGCGGAATCTGCGGGCACGCGGGCGTCCACATCGTAGCGTCGCGCTCGCCCATCCAGCAGGCGGTGCCCGCCACGGGGGGACGCCAGCGGTTGGCGCCCGTCGGGGGCTCCGCGAAGGGGATGCCGAGCCAGTGCAGGGCCTCTCCCTCCATCGCGCCGCGCACGAGCCCGCGGTCGGTGCGCGCGACGACGGGATCGGTGGGCGTCGGCACCGTGCATGTCGGTCCGCCGGTGTCGCTGGAGGCGTCGGCGGCCGCGTCGGCGGCCACGTCGACGGAGGCGTCGGTGACGGGTGTGCCCGTCGTGGTCTCGCTGCACGCCCCGACGAGGAGCGCGAACCCGAAGAGTGAGTGAGTGCGCATGGGATGGGCCGCAGAGTGCAACACAAGCGCCAGCGCTGTCACCGCGCACAGCATCGATCGGGCGCGCGACGCGCTGTCGCCTCGAAGCCGCACCTGTCGACCGCGGGCGTCAGTGTCGAGACCCGCGTCGCCCCGGAGGGTCCGCGCGGGCGTCCTTCGCGCGCGCTACTTCTTCGCGGTGGCCTCGCGCCGACGCTCCAGCTCCTCCCACCGGGCCAGGAGCGCGTCGAGCTGCGACCGCTGCGCGTCGACGGACGCCATGAGCACCGCCACCGCGTCGCCCTTGTCGGCGTACATCATCGGGTCGTTGAGCTTCGTCTCCCCCTCGCGAATCGCCGTCTCGGCGGCGTCGATGGCGTCGGGGAGCTTCTCGAGCTCGCGCACCTCGGCCATCGTGAGCGATTTCACCGACGGAGCCTCCTTCGGGGCGATGCGCCGCGGGCTCATGGCCGGCGCGGGCGACGTGAGCCGCTGCTCCTGCTCGCGCTTCGCCGCCTGGTCGCGCACCGCGCGCCAGGTGTCCCAGTCGCCGGGCTGGTAGATCACCTTGGGGCCGGGCTCGAAGGCCAGAATGCCCGTGGCCACGCGGTTCAAGAACCACCGATCGTGCGACACGATGAGGGCCGTGCCGGGCCAGTCGCAGAGCATCTCTTCGAGGGCCGACAGGGTGGCGAGGTCGAGGTCGTTGGTGGGCTCGTCGAGCACGAGCAGGGTGGCCTCTTCGAGCAGCACCTTGGCGAGCGCCACGCGCGCCCGCTCGCCGCCCGACAGCGCGCTCACGGGCTGCGTGATGCGCGACGGGTCGAAGAGAAACTTCTCGAGGTACGAGCGCACGTCCATCCATCGACCGGCGACGAACACCTTGTCGCCGTCTTTCACGATGTTGCGCACGATGCTCTCGTCGTCTTCGAGCACCGCCCGCGACTGGTCGAAGTACACCGCGCGGCTGTTCAACCCGCGGATCACCTCGCCCGAGTCGGGCGCCTCTTCGCCGAGCAGAATGCGAATGAGCGTGGTCTTGCCCGCCCCGTTGGGCCCCACGATGCCCACGCGCTCGCCGGGCTGCAGAATGAGGTCGAGGTGTTCGAAGAGCACCTTGGAGCCGTAGCGCTTGGACACGTCACGGAGCTCGACCTCGCGGCGCCCCGACTTCGTGCCCGACGAGATGAGGCTCACCTCGCGGGTGGAGCGATGGTCGCGCGACACCGACTCGGCGAGGTCGCCCGCGCGGTTGATGCGCGCCTTCTGCTTGGTGGTGCGCGCCGCGGGGCCGCGCGAGAGCCAGTCTTGCTCGCGACGCAGGAGGTTGAGCCTGCGCGACTCGGTGCGGGCCTCGTGCTCGAGGCGCTCGGCCTTCTGCGCGATCCACGCGGTGTAGTTGCCGTCGTACGAGAAGGCGCTGCCGCGATCGACCTCGATGATGCGCGTCACCACGCGGTCGAGCAGGTACCGATCGTGGGTGATGAGCAAGAGGGCGCCGGTGAACTCCTCGCGCAGATGGCGCTCGAGCCACTCGATGGTGTCGGCGTCGAGGTGGTTGGTAGGCTCGTCGAGAATGGCGCACCCGGGCTGCGCCACGAGCACCTTCGCGAGCGCCACGCGGCGCCGCTCGCCGCCCGAGAGCTCCCTCACGCGCTGGTTGACGTTGCGCACGCCGAGGTGGCCGAGCACGGTGAGAATGCGGTGCCGCGGGTCCCATCCCCCGGTGCGCTCGATCACGCCCGCGAGGTGCGTCTGCTCCTCGATGTGCTTCGCGGCGTCGGCGGGGTTCCCCTGCAAGAGATCGCTGAGGGCCTCGTAGCGCGTGACGGCCGCGCGCCACCGGCCGAGGGCCGACTCGACCTCGTCGTACACGGTGCGCTCGGGGTCGAGCACGGGCTCTTGCGAGAGGTACACGAAGTCGAGGTCGCGGCGGCGGGCCACGGTGCCCTCGTCGGCCTCGTCGAGGCCCGCGAGGATGCGCCCGAGGGTGCTCTTGCCCGAGCCGTTGATGCCCACGAGGGCGACCTTCTCGTTACGCTGAATGGCGAGCGAGACGTCGCGCAGAATTTCGGAGGCGCCGAAGCGCTTGGAGAGATGATCGGCCGTAAGGGCGGGCATAGGGGAGCGGTACCTTACCGGATAGTGGCGCCCGCGCGAGAATCCGTGCGTTGATCGTCGCGTGGTGATGCGCCGCCGCGTGTACCAGGTGATCGTGTGGGCCGCCGCGGGGAGCGTCGCGGAGGCGCAGCCCGTGGGCGAGCGCCCCGACGGAGGCGCGCGCGCGCAGTCGCTCACCGACGCGGCGCGGGCGGGTGCGTCGAGCCTCACGACGGCGCGCCTCGATCGGCTCACCGACATGGCCACCACGGACCTCGCGCCCCTCGACGACGGCGCGCGCGAGCCCGACGAGCCCGCGGAGACAGCCCCGTGGCCCGGCGGCGCGCGGGCGGCCGAGACGGCGTGGAGTTCGTGCGGCTTCGCGGGCACCGCGCAGCCCGTCGACCTCGAGGCGGGCGCGCTCTTGCCCATGCAGGTGTCGCTCGCGAGCCGCGGAGACCGCGCGGTGGCCCTCGTCGCGATGGGGCGACCGGGCGCAGACCGCCGCGGCATGGCGTTTCCCGAGTCGCGCTGGGTCGAGTGGAGCGGCGGGCGCGTCGACGTGTTTCCCGCGCGGGGCTTCTCTCCGGGCGCGTCGCTGGCGCTGGGCGACCGTGAGGCCACGGTGCTCTCGTACACGCGCCCCGACCCGCGCACGCCCGACGAGCGCGCCTCGCGGCTGCTCGACGTCGACGTGCCCACGCTGGTGGCCCTCACGCGCGTGGGCGAGCACGGCCGCACGCTGGTGGGGCCCAACGACCTCGAGGGCTCCGACGGCTGGCAGATCGACTCGCCCGTGGTGCTCTGGCGCCACGGCCTCGCGGTGGTGCTCGGCCACCCGACGGCGCCGCCCGGCGACGGCGCGCGGCGCGAGGTGCTGCACTTCCTCGACGCCCGCGGCCACGACGTGCGCGCGCCGCTCGAGCTCTCGGACGGATCGCGCGAGGCCGGCCTCGGCGCGGCCCCCGCGGGGCTCACCGCGGCGCCCGACGGGGCCTCCCTCGCGGCCGCGTGGATGGTCCCGTCGGGCCCCATCGCGGGTGTGTGGGTGCGCAGGGGCATCACCCTCGACGCGCAGCCCTTCATTCCGGGCACGGCGCACATCGTCGAGGGGCCGACGGCTCCCGGTCGTCGCCGCGCGGCGCCGCTCTACCCCCGCGGCCTTTGGACCCTCCGCGTGGCCCAGGGCGAGGGCTTCTGGGGCCCGCAGGTGTCGCGCGGCGGGGTGTTCTTCGGCCGCGCGGGCGCCCTCGACGACGCGGCTCCCCTCACGGAGCTCTTGCTCGCGCCGTGGCCCGTCGACGGTCGGCTCGTACCCTCGCGCGTCCTCGACGCCTGGTGGGACCCGCTCGCCGCCTGGACCCCCGGCGGCGCCATGGTGGCCGGCTTCTCGCCCCGCGGCCCTTCTTCACGGCCCCTCGTGGTCGCCTACGCCGCGCGGGGAGAGCGCGCGCTGCGCACCATCACCCTCCCCCTCGACGACGGCGACGCGCGGCCCGGCGACGGCGCCGACCTCGCCTTCGCGCCCCTCGACTCGGG
>CANMAT010000178.1 GCA_947494865.1 Deltaproteobacteria bacterium | reverse complement strand
CGCCGAAGACGCCCTGCGCGAGGTACGTGACGCCGCCCCACACGAGGCCTTCCCGCGAGAAGCCCGCGGGCGGCGCGGGGGGCGTCGCGTCGCCCGGAAGCGCCGCCGCGATGCGCGCCGCCACGGGCGGGAGCGTCTCGCGCGCGACGCCGCGAAGGGCGCTCTCGTCGCGCTCACCCGAGTCGTCGACGAGGTTGATCTGCACGAGGTGCTGGCCCTTCCAGAACACGAGCTGGCTCGTGCCGAGAAAGCCGCCGCCCCCGTGCTGCGTGGCCTGCGACTCGAGCGATGCCGGGTCGCGCGCGTCGCTGAGCAGCATCGAGTACTGCCCAAACGCGCCGAGGGACGAGCCCATGTCATAGACCTCGGCGGTAATCACCAGCTCGGTGCCGGCCTTGCGATAGTCGGTGCGCGCCAGCTGCCGAAAGCCGTACGCGAGGTACTTCTCGCCCGCGCCGTCGATCAATTGAAACAGGTCCTGTCCGTTAATCAGACGCACGGCGCCCGACTGAGCCCACGCCTCCATCGGCGATCCCTGCGGCAGAAAGCGCGCGCCGTCGTGAAAATCGGACGCCGCCGCGGGCGGGTCGAAGGCCGCGGCCGGGGTGGGCGCCGCGCTTCCGTTGCCTTGCGGCGCGGGTGTACGCTGCGCGGGAGGCGGCGTCGGTCGCGGCGCCGGTTCGCGCTTGCATGCAAGCAGCAACATCACGAGGAGCGGAGCTCGAACGTTCATGGCGCGGCTTGATACGGTTCTCCCCGCAGCATCGCAAGTGTCCGGCAACGCCCGCGGCGCTGGAGTCTGCAATCGTTGCGTAGTCCCGCAAGGCCTTTCTTGCGATCCCCCGAAGGCTCGCGATTTCCACGGCGTTTTCAAGCATCGGCGCCTCTCAAGGGCGGGGGCATATGGGTTGCAGTTGCGCCTCGACGTGCAACTCCGCCCTGCGTCATCCCACGGCTTCTCGCTCGTCGAGCTGATGGTCGTGGTGACCATCATCGCCGTGGTCTCGGCGCTGGTGCTGCCCTCGATGGTGCAGGTGATCCGCGAGCGCCACACGCAGCAGACCGCCACGTCCGTGCTCGACATCGTGCGCGAGACGCGCAGCCGCGCCATGTACCGCGGCACGTCGCACTCGCTAGTGCTCGAGACGGTCGGCGCCACGCTGCGCATGCACACCTACGAGGGCACCTCGAGCTCGTGCCGCCTCTCGCGCTTCGGTGGGGGCACCTTCGACGCGGCCCAGCGCATCTACTCGCTCGACCTCACCACAGCGACGTACACGCGCGACGCGATCGTGGCCGAAGTGAGCACCTCGGCGCGCGAGTCGTACCTTCAGATCTGCTTCACACCGCTCGGGGTCACGTTCTTCTCGCGCTCGCCCATCCCCGACGGCACCTCGCCCGCCGCCGTGTGGAGCAACGACAGCTCCACCCTCGGCACCGGCAGCTTCTCGGTCGACGTATTCCGGGTCACGTCGGGCACCGACCTCGGCGTGCGACGCCGGGTCATCATCCCCCTCTCGGGCATGCCGAGGATGCGCTCATGACCCGCCGCACCCGCCGCGAGGGCGGCTACACCCTCATCGAGGTCATGGCTTCGATGGCCGTGCTCGGTACGGGCATCCTGGGTATTCTCGCGATGCAGGGCGCCACCGTGGCCGCCAACCGCAGGGCCAACGAGCTCACCACCGCGACCAACCTCGCGCGCCGCTGGCAGGAGCGCCTCCGCCGCGACTCCCTGCAGTGGAACTACCCCTCGTACGGCAACCCGATTTCGAACATCAACAACACCTGGTACTTCACCACGCTGCTCACGGCGACGGCTACGGGCTGGTCGCTCCCGACGCAGCCCACAGGCCTCACCGCGGGTACTCCCTTCGAGAGCGCTGCAGCCAACTGGTGGGGCGCCGACGTGCCTGTGGGCGACGCCAACACGTACTTCTGCACACACATCCGCCTCACGCGTCTTATAGCTGACGAGCTTGTGCGCTCCGAGGTCCGCGTGTGGTGGTTCCGCGAGGGCGGCGTGCGGCCGACGGCCTTCGTAAACTGTGGGCGCGACACCGACCGCGAGGTGATGGGCGCCGACACCACCAACGTGCGCTGGGTCTACATGACGCAGACGCTCGATCGGCACGAACTGTGAGCATGGCGCGCAACCCTCACGCACGCGGCTTCACGGTCGTCGAGCTCATGGTGTCGATCACCATCACGTCGATCGTGGTGGCGGCCCTCTACTCCGTCTCGCGCGCCACGACCGACACGTTCAACCAGCAGCAGCGCGCCGCCGAGATGCAGCTCCGCCTGCGCCTCGCGATGGAGCGCCTCCGCGTCGACGTGTCGCGCGCGGGCTTCATGGCCACTCCCAACTCCGACGCCGACCCTCGCGTGTGCCCCAAGCGCACGCCGGTGATCCAGCCCATCTCGATCACCCGCGCCACGGCTGCAACAAACCCGAGCCCCAATACCGGCGACAACGCGTTCATCCTGCCGGTGGCGCTGCGGATGGTGGGCAATTACACCACCGTCGACGAGTACCTGGTCGAGAGCATTTCCGGCAACGAGATCCGCCTGCAGCACCGCACCCCCCAATGGGCGGCGCGCGTGACCGCGGCCGAGTTCTCGCGCGTTTTCACCCCGGCCGCGGGCCGAAACCGCATGCTGCGCCTCACGAGCCCCACGGGGTCGATCCAGTTCGTGCGGGTGCTTTCAGGTGTATGGCAGTCGCACGAGTCGGCCACCAATCCGCAGCTCATCGTGTCGCCTTCGCCCACCATTGTGGGCGAGGGCACCATGGTGGGCTCGGGCGCCGGCTGCGGCGTCGCAGGGCTCGGCACGGGTGCCACGGTCGCGCCCATCGACATGGTCGACTACCGCATCCGCAGCGGGGCGACGATGCGAACGGCGCTCCCCGACCTCTATCCCACCGACGCGGCCGAGGCGGCCCTCAAAACCGACCTCGTGCGCAGCGAGTGGACGCTCGACACCACCCCCGTCGAAATCACGGGTAGCCCGCAGCTCGTGGGCGAGTTCGCCGTCGACTTCGACGCCACCGTCACGGCCGACGAGGGCACCGGCGTGAGCCCGGTCTCGATGCGCGCCATCGCGTGGGGCGACGACTCCAACATCGCCCGCTACGCGGAAGACATCATCACGACGGGCTCGGCCTCGGGGCGCTTTCCGCAGCGCATCCGATCGATCCTCGTGCGGCTCTCGATTCGAGACCGCACGCAAGACCCCGCTTTTGGCTGGGTGCCTCGCGCGGCCTCCACGCTTCCCCTCTCGCGCTTCCGCGTGTTCGGCGACCGCCTCGGAGCGGCCCGCGTACGCACGCTGACCACCGAGGTCGTGCTCCCCAACCTCGCAGCCCGAAACCTCCGGTGATCATGACCATGCGCGAGCGTGTCAACAAGAACAGACCTCGACGCCCGCGACGCGGAGAACGCGGCGTGGCCATGTTCATCGTGATGATGCTCATCGTGATGGTGAGCGCCGCGGGGGTTGTGGTCACGCGCTCCGCCTCGCTCGAGATTCGCTCGTCAGGCTTCGTGCGTCAGGCCGGACAGACGCACTACATCGCCGAGTCGGGCGCCACCGCGGTGGTCGCGCGCCTCCGGCTCAACTGTCAGGCCTACGTAAACGACTTCTTGCGCCGCAGCGCGCTCGATCGAGACGCGGGCACCACCGGGTGCCCCGAGGTGCGTGTGAGCGCGTCGGAGATCTACCGCAAGCCCTGCTACCGCTTCGCCAGCACCGACCCCTCGATTCTCGGGTCGGGCGCTACGATCTTTCAAGCGCCGTCGGGCACCGGGGCGGCTCGTGTCGCTGGCTCCTTCGGCGCGGGCTACTTGTCGCCCACCTTCGGGGTAACGGTCACCGAACTCTACGGCGAGACCGCGGCCGCGCCGGGAAGTGACGTCGGGGGCTCAAGTTTTTCTGAGACCATCCGACAATCAAGGTTGATGATCGACGTCACCGGTACCTCTGAACTCGACCGCTCACTCTCGGCCTACTCTGTCGATTCGAACAACGTCGCGCGAGGGGCCGAAGCCCTGCGCGCGATCTCGGTGATCCTGTGCAGCAACTGAGGCGCCTCCTCCAACCGTCATCCAATCCCGCCGTCGCGGGGGCAGCGGTGCTCTCACCCGCAGGGAGAACGTCCATGAGCGTCAAGGGATCCGTGGCCCTCGCGGCTGCGGCGGCCGTTGTGTCGACGCTGATTCCCACGGTCGCGTGGGCGCAGGTCGACGCGCGCCTCCTCCGACCCAACATCATGCTGCTGGTCGATACGTCGGGCTCGATGGAGTTCCGCATGAACGCCCGCGACGACGCGGGCTCGTGTACGCGCGACGACGGCGGCGACTGCATCAACTGCTCGAACGGCGTGCCCCAGTGCTCGGGCTCGTGCCCCGCCTCCGAGTCGCGCAACCGGTGGATCACCGCCATCGAGGTGCTCACCGGTTCGATCAACGGATACAGCTGCGCGCAGGCGCCGCGCTCCGACGCGACCCAGTACGACTACCGCTATCAGATCCCCCACCACGAGCCGCTCTCGTTCGGTCGCAGGCTCTTTGAAATGGGCGCCTCGCAGGTGCCCGACGGCATCGTCGACGTGTACGCCGACCGCGTCCGCTTCGGCCTTATGACCGGTGACTTCGAGCAAGACCCCAACCGCGACATGGCGGGCATGTGGTCCTATGCCGACCAGCACGATTTTCTCCCCGTCGGCTGCCTGACGCCGCCTGAACAGTGGAACTTCGGCGCCAAGCGCGCGACGACGGACGACAACACCGTCGACATCGTGCCCGGCGGCCTCGTCTCGGTGGGCGACCCGAGCGCCGACACCGCCACGCTCGCGCAGATCAACCAGCAGGTGCAACAGGGGCTCACGGGCCGCCCCGCCTTTGGCATCACGACGGCGCGCGAGGGCGTGCGCCCCATCGGCTCCACGCCCCTCGCGGCCCTCCTCGACGACGCGCTCTACTACTGGACGAACCACCGCGACGTCATCGACGGCTCTTCGACGGGCTCGGGCGACCCGTACTACCAATGCCGTAACCGCGCGAACATTCTCATCACCGACGGCGCCCCGACCGATGAGTTCTGGCGCGCCCAGTGCCGCGGCGGCGGGGTGTGCCCATACGACACGCCCTCCGAGGTCGCCATGCGCATGGCGACCGTGGGGCCCACCACCCCGGGCGTTCGCACCTATGTGATCGCCTTCGACGCGAACGCCAGCGTCGAGTCTGCCCTCTCGCCCATCGCCCTCGCAGGCAACACGCCGCGCGTCTATTACGCCAACGATCGCCCGTCGTTCGCGGGGGCACTCTCGACCATTCTCGACACTGTCGCCTCGTCGACCTCCACCCGCGTGCCGCCCGTTTATGGCACCTCGGGTGTGCCCTCGGCTGTGGGCACGCCGCAGTTTCAGTTCTCTACTGCATTCACCATCTCGCCCGGGCTCCCGTGGTCGGGCGCGCTCACCCGTCAACGTACGGTCTGCGAGTCGCCCTCCATGGGCGCCCCGCCGGTGCCGACCGAGAAGCCCATCGATCTCAGTCAGGGCGACGACTTCGCGAACAACCTCCGAGCGTCGTACCGCGCCTCGCAGTCGGGCTGGGGCGGTCGCTACCTGTGGACGTATGTCCCCTCGGGCGCCTCGTCCGCCGCCTCGCTCACCACGAGCCTCCGAAACGCCTATACGGGCACCGTGGGATTCGCGCGCGACCTCCCGGCCCTCGCGGGCGTTCCTGCGCTCTTCGGATACACCAGCAGCACCGAGGTCTCGACGCTTCTCGCGTGGCTCCGTGGTGACGCAGGCACGGTGCGCGAGTTTCGTCCCCTCGGCGATGTCTACCGATCAACGCCCGTCAATGTACAGGCGCCCCTGCTCGACCTGCCCGATCAGAGCTTCACCGCATACCGCGGCCTCACGCTCTCTCGCTCGACCGCCTCGACCGCCGGTAACGCCGCGGCCTCGCTGCGTCGCGCCGATGTGCGTGTCGGCACGCGCGAGTCGATGCTCTATGTCGGCAGCAACGACGGTGTCTTGCACGCCTTCAACACCGACAACGGCGAAGAGGTGTGGGGCTTCGTACCGCCATACCTCGTGCCTACGCTCCGCACGCGCTACCCCTCGACGCGCGCCTTCGGCGTCGATGGCACCCCGGTGGTCAAAGAGGTCGTCTTCGAGCGCTCCGCAGCCGCCCCTGCAACGGCCGCATCGTGGCGCACGGTGGTCGTCGTCGGCCTTCGCAACGGCGGCCCCGCGTACGTCGCCCTCGACGTGACTGACCCCTACCAGCCTCAGTTTCTCTGGCAGTTTGCCGACACGACCAACATGGTCGCCGCGACGGCGACGCCCGCGATCGGCACGCTTTTCTACACCCCGCGCGGTCGCACGGTACCCGTCGAGCGCGCCGTTGCGTTCATCCCTGGCGGTGCCGGTCGCGCCGCTCTCGGCGCATGCGGCGCCACGACGCACATGCGCCCCCCGCGCAACCCGATCCTCGGCGCGCCCGACGCGGGGCGAGGTACGCGCCGTCCCTACAACCGCTGCTGGGATACTTCCACAGGACAGTACCTCTACGTCGTCGACCTGCAGACCGGCGAGGTCGTTCGTCGCCTCGGCGCAGGCACCCCAATGAGCACCACCACGGGGTGGGACGACACCGTCCCCAGCGGCTCGCCGCTCACGGGTGCGCCCGCCCTCTACAGCGGCACGTCGGGCACCGTCACGACGCGCGCCTACCTGGGCGACGCAGACGGTATGCTCCTGCGCGCAGACTTCAGCAGCCGCGACCCGCGCGAGTGGTGGCTCTCTGACGAGTACGATCTCTACTGGGGCACCAGCCACAACACGGGACAGCCCATCATCGAGCGCCCCATGCTCTCGGTGGGGAGCCGCGGAGAGATCACCGTCGCGCTCGGTTCGGGCGATCCCGAGGTGCTCGACGACACCTCCAACACGTACCGCGTCGGGTCGTTCACCGAGACCACCACGATGGACAGTGCGGGTTCGGTCACGGGCGTGGCCGTTCACGAGAACTGGCAGATTCGTACTGGCGTCGACGCGACGCGCGACTTCGGCGTCGGCGAGCGCATGACGGGTGCGATGACCCTCTTCAACGGCGTGCTTTACTTCGGCTCGTTCGTTCCT
>CANMAT010000177.1 GCA_947494865.1 Deltaproteobacteria bacterium | reverse complement strand
TGTGCCCCGACTGCAAGGGGCGGCGCTTCCGCGACGAGGTGCTCGAGGTGCGCGTGCGCGGCGCCTCCATCGCCGACGTGCTCGACATGTCGGCCGACGCCGTGGTCGCGCACTTTCACGACGACGCGGCCCTCGTGCAGGCCGTCGAGCCGCTGCGCGCCGTGGGCCTCGGCTACCTGCGCATGGGGCAGAGCCTCTCGACGCTCTCGGGCGGCGAGGCCCAACGGCTCAAGCTCGCGGCGGCCCTCGGCGACGCGCGCAAGGGCGCCGTGGTGATCCTCGACGAGCCCACCACGGGCCTGCACCGCCGCGACGTGGCGCGGGTCTTCGACACGCTCGACGCCCTTGTTGAAAGGGGCGTCACGGTCATCGTGGTGGAGCACGACCCCTACGTGGCCGCGCGCGCCGACCACGTCATCGACCTGGGCCCGGAGGCCTCCGCGGGCGGCGGCGAGGTGGTGGCCGAGGGCACGCCCGAAGAGGTCGCGCAGAGCCCGCGCTCGCGCTTCGCGGTGTATCTCCGCGCCGCGCTCGACGTCACGTCGGCGGCCATCGACCACGCCCCGGTGGCGCGCCCCAAGACGAAGGTCGACCTGTCAGCCCTGCGCGGCATCGTGATCGACGGCGCGCGCGAGCACAACCTCCACGTGGGGCACCTCGAGATCCCGCGCGAGAAGCTCGTCGCGATGACGGGCCCGTCGGGCTCGGGCAAGAGCTCGCTCGCGTTCGACATCATCTACGCCGAGGGGCAGCGGCGCTTCCTCGAGACGCTGTCGCCCTACGCGCGGCAGTATCTCCCGTCGCTGGGCCGCGCCGACGTCGACTCGATCACGGGCATTCCGCCGGCCATTTCGCTCGAGCAGCGTACGGCGCGGGCGGGCGCCATGAGCACCGTGGCCACGGTGACCGAGATCGCCCACTACGTGCGATTGCTCTTCGCCAAGGTGGCCACGCCGTACTGCCCCAAGTGCGACCTGCCCATCGGCGCGCGCGCCCCCGAGGCCATCGTCGAAGAGCTCTCGCGCGAGATGCCCCCGACGGCCAACCTGTCGGTGTGGGCGCCCGCGGTGCGAGCGCGCAAGGGCCTCCACGGCGAGGTGATCGAGCGCGCGCGCAAGAGCGGCATCGAGGCCGTGCGCGTCGACGGCGTCGACTACGACCCCACCAAGGTGCCCGAGCTCAAGAAGACCAAGACCCACGACGTGTGGCTGTGGGTCGGCAACGCCGAGACGCGCGACCGCGAGAAGGTGCTCGCGATGATTCACCGCGCGGCCTCGCTCGCCGAAGGGCACTGCGTGGTCGAGCGCGACGAGCGCGCCGGGCGCGTGGGCGAGCCCCGGGTGTACAGCACGCGGCGGGCGTGCCCCAAGTGCGGTCGCGGCGTGCCCGAGCTCGACCCGCGGCACTTCTCGTTCAACACGCCGCAGGGGCGGTGCACGACGTGTGAGGGCACCGGGCTCAACGAAGACGGCGGCGCTTGCGGCGAGTGCGAGGGGACGCGCCTCGCGCCCATTCCGCGCGCGGTGCGGCTGGGCGCGCGGCACTTTCCCGAGACGCTCTCGATGACGCCCGGCGAGCTGCGGCAGACGCTGCGCGACGTGGTGTTCGCCGCGAGGGAGAAGGCCATCGCCGAGGCGCCCCTCGCGCAGCTCGAGGGCAAGCTCACGACCCTCGTCGACCTGGGGCTCGACTACCTCACGCTCGACCGCAGGGCCAACACGCTCTCGGGCGGCGAGATGCAGAGACTGAGGCTCGCGGCGCAGATCGGCGCGGGGCTCACGGGGGTGCTCTACGTGCTCGACGAGCCCACCATCGGGCTCCACGGGAGGGACACGGGGCGCCTCGTGAAGGCCATGAGAGCGCTTGTTTCCAAGGGCGCGAGCGTGGTGGTGGTCGAGCACGACGCCGACGTGATCCGCGCGGCCGACTGGGTGGTCGACCTCGGCCCCGGGGGCGGTCAGGCGGGCGGTCGGGTGATCGCGAGCGGCCCGTCGGCGGAGGTGCTCGCGGGCGACTCGCCGACGGCGAAATCTCTCCGTGTCGACGTGGGCGCGGGGGCGCGGCACCGTCCCATGGAGGGCGCCTCGTGGCTCACGGTGAAGGGCGCGAAGGGCCACAACCTGCAGAGCACCACGGCGCGCTTTCCGCTGGGGAGGTTCGTGTGCGTGGCGGGCGTGTCGGGCTCGGGCAAGAGCACGCTCGTCGAGAAGATCATGCTGCGCGCGGTGAAGAAGAAGCTGGGGCTCGTGACCGACGCGCCGCTCGCGCACGCGGGCCTCGACGGGTGGAAGGCGCTCGAGCGCGCGGTGGCCATCGACCAGTCGCCCATTGGTCGCACGCCCCGCTCGGTGCCTGCCACGTACGTGGGCATCTGGGACAACATTCGAAGCATGTTCGCCGCGCTGCCCGAGTCGAAGGCGCGCGGCTGGGGCATCGGGCGCTTCTCGTTCAACACCTCGTCGGAGAAGGGCGGCGGGCGCTGCGAGGTGTGCGAGGGCGGCGGCGTGCGCCACGTCGAGATGGCGTTTTTGCCCGACGTGTCGGTGCCCTGCGAGGCCTGCGGCGGCTCGCGCTTCACCCGCGAGACGCGCGAGGTGAAGCTCCACGGGTACGACGTGGGCGAGATTCTCGCGCTCACCATCGAGGAGGCGCGGCAGGTGTTCCATCAGCTCTCGAAGATCGCGAGGCCGCTCGATCTGTTGCACGACCTGGGGCTCGGCTACCTCGCGCTGGGACAGGGGTCCCACACCTTGTCAGGCGGCGAGGCCCAGCGCATCAAGCTGGCGACGGAGCTCCAGACGGGGGGGGCTTCAACCCTGTACGTGCTCGACGAGCCCACCACGGGCCTGCACCTGAGCGACGTCGACCGGCTCGTGACGGTGATGCAGAAGCTCGTCGACCGCGGCGACTCGCTCGTGGTGATCGAGCATCACCCGACGGTGCTCGCGGCGGCCGACTGGGTGCTCGAGCTCGGCCCCGGCGGCGGTCGCGAGGGCGGCCGCGTGGTGGCCGAGGGGGCGCCCGCGGAGCTCGTGCGGCAGGCCACGGCGACGGGCGAGGTGCTGCGCGAGGCGCTCGGGCGAGCGGTCGCCTGAGGGGCCTCAGCGGTCGACGCGGGCCTTCCTGCGAGGGCTCGCGCGGGCTACAACGTTCGCCGTGATACCTCTCGTGTTTCGATCGCGGCGGGCGCTCGAGGTGATGAACGTCATCGCGGTCGGCGCGGCCATGGCCGCGGCGACGAGCGCGGCGTTTCGCGCGATGTTCTCGTCGAGCGACTCGCATATCGTGTGGATCACCGCGCCCTCGACGCTGCTGCTGGGCACGCTGTGGGCGGCGCTTCTGCGGCGGCAGACGACGTGGCGCGGCACCTCGCTGCGCACGGGCTGGCTGCTCTCGGTGCCCCTCGCGATGAGCAACGCGGCGCTCGCGGCAGGCCTCCTGATCGCCAGCGAGAGCGGCTCGAACGGGTCGCTCGCGGGCTTCCTCGGGGGGATGTTCATGGGCGCGACCTTCGGGGCCATGTTCTGGGTCCCGGGTCTCATTCTCACGCTGCTGTGCTTCGGGCTCCCCATCGCGCGGGCGCAGCACCTCGCGAAGCAGGGGCTCTCCGGGCAGGAGCGCGGTGAGGCCATCGTGGGCGCGGCGAGCCTGCTGATCTCCCTGGTTGCGCTCGCGAGCACGATCTCCGCGACTGCGCCGCTGGGCGGAATCTGGCTCCTGCGCGGGCTGGCGGCGACGGGCGCGGCGCTGGGCGCCTCGGCGATGGGCGTCGCGTGGCAGAGCGATCAGCGGCGCAAGGCCTTCGTGGCCGACGTCGAGGCTGGCAACGTGCCGCAGTTTCGCGTCGACGCCACCGGCGAGGGCAAGGTGCTCGTGCGCGTCGTGTCGCAGGGCGAGGGGTACCGCGTGGCCGACTACGCCGAAGAGGTGGCCGCGCTCGACCGCGAGGGGCACGTAACCCGCTGGTCCGAGGGGCGCTAGTCAGCGCTTGCGGCGGCCCTTGCGGCCGGCGGTGTAGGCCGTCGCGGGCATCGGGGGCAGCGTGTCGACGAGGCGCGCGAAGTGCTCGTCGGCGCGTGTCTCGCACGTCTCCCAGTCGAGGTGCCGTCGGTTGGCGACGTTGTAGTCGGGGCGCGGCATCTTGTCTTCGGGCAGCGCGAAGTAGGGCGCGATCTTCGCCTGGAGCAGCGACACCACGACCTCTTCGTTGTCGGAGAGCAGGTCGTCGACGGGGCGGAAGGGGCCCGGGCCGAGGCCGTAGTTGACCATGTTGCGACGCTCCTTCGGCGACACCAGAAAGTGGCACGCCTCGTGGAGGAGCTTCTCGGTGTCGCACAGCTTGTCGCCGGCGACATAGAACGTGCGCCCGTCGAAGCCCACGGGCTGCGCGAAGAAGGGCGTGCGCCCCTGCTCGGAGCCCTGAAGCTCGACGAGGCGAAAGTTCTTCCCGGTGGTCTTCACGATCCAGACGCCGAGCTCGTTCCAGAGGGTGCCGCAGCCGTTGGCGGGGTCGAGGCAGCAGGCGGTTCGGTCGCGCATGACGGCGCTTCGGTTGCCCCCAACGCGCGCCTTTGTCAACGATACAAGTAGGCGCCGTGCGGGGCTTCGACTACGGTGGACGCCGTTTTCAGGGGGCCATCGGTCAACACGGCATGAGATCGAAGCTGGCGCACGCGGTGCTCTCGATGCGAATTGTCCCTGCGCGCGAGGCGCTCGCGGCGGGGGCGCTGTTTGTGGTGCTGGGCGTGACGGCGGTGTGGGTCACCTGGCGCGTCGCCGAGCAGAACGCGCGCGACGCCATCGGGGGCGAGCTGCGCCGCCTCGCGGCCACGACGGTGACCGCGGTCGACCTCGCGCGCCACGCGCAGCTCACGGCGCCGGCGCAGATCGACACGCCCGCCTACCTCGCCGCGGTGGCGCCGCTGCGCGCGATGCTCCGCGCCGACCCCGACATTCGGTACGTGTACACCTTCGTGCAGCGCCCCGACGGCGTGTACTTCGTGCTCGATGGGAGCCCTCCCGGCGACCACGACGGCGACGGTCGCGAAGACCGCGCGGGCGTCTTCGAAGCGTACCCCGCGGAGCAGGTGCCCGCCGCGCTGCGCGCGATGCTCCGCACGCGCGTGGTCACCGTGACGCGCGAGCCCTACACCGACGCGTGGGGGCGCTTCATGGCGGGCTTCGCGCCGCTCGTCGACCCCGCCGACGGCGCGCTCGTGGGCGGCCTCGGCGTCGAGATCACGGCGTCGCGGTTCGAGGGCCGCCTCGCGCTCGCGCGCCGCGCCGCGTGGCTGGGGGCCGCGGTGATCGCGCTGGGCGGTCTCTTCGTCGCGCTCATGGTGTATCGGCTCCGCCGCGCCGCCGCGGGGGCCCTGAGCTCGCTCGACGACGTGGTCACCCGCCTCGAGGGCGCGCTCGAAGAGGCGCGCCGCGCGAGCAGCGCGCGGACGGCCTTTCTCGCGACGATGAGCCACGAGCTGCGCACGCCGATGAACGGCGTGATCGCCACGATCGAGCTGCTGCAGGGCACGGGGCTCACGGCGGAGCAACGCGCGCTGCTCGACACCACGCGCCGCTCGTCGGAGGCGCTGCTGTCGATTCTCAGCGACGTGCTCGACCTCACGAAGATCGAGGCCGACCACCTCGAGGTGTCACCGCAGCCGACGGAGGTCATCGACCTCGTCGAGGAGGTCGTCGAGCTCTTCGCCGACCGCGCCGAGGCCGCCGCGCTGCGCGTCCGGGTCACCCTGGGCGACGGCCTCCCGCGCGTGGTGCGCACCGACCCGAAGCGCCTGCGCCAGGTGCTCTCGAACCTCGTGGGCAACGCGGTGAAGTTCACCGAGCGCGGCGAGGTCGAGGTGGCGGTCTCGCGGCTCGCGCCGGACCGCATCGAGATCGCCGTGCGCGACACGGGCATCGGCATCGCGCCGGAGCGCGTGGGGCTCCTCGGGCAGCCCTTCACGCAGCTCGACCAGTCGTTCGATCGGCGCTTTCAGGGCACGGGCCTCGGCCTCGCGATCTCGATGCGCCTCGTGCGGCTGCTCGGCGGCGAGCTCTCCGTCGAGAGCGCTCCCGGCGTGGGGAGCTGCTTCGCGGTGCGCCTGCCGGTGGCGAGCGACGCGCCCCGCTTCGAGCCGCCCCGCCTCGACGGGCTGCGCGTCCACGTGGTGGGCGCAGAGGACGCCGACGCCCACGCGCGCGCGCTCCAGCGGCAGGGCGCCGAGGTGACGCGCGGCGCCGCGCACGGCGACATTCCCGCGCGCATCGACGTGCTCTGCTGGCTGCTCCCGCCGCGCGTCGACGAGGCCCTCGCGCAGGCGCTGCGTTCTACGATCACGCGGGTGCCGCGGGCGGTGCTGCTCGCGCCGCGGCGCGCGGTGGTGTCGGTCTCCGAGGCGCTCGACGCGGCGTCGCACGTGCGGGTGGTGGCGCGCCCCGGGCGTCTCGCGCGGTTGCTCGACGCGCTGCGCGGGGCCGACGCGGAGGGCGGCGTCTCCGTCGCGGCGCGCGCGCTGAAGCTTCGCGTGCTGTTCGTCGAGGACCTGGCGATCAACCTCGAGCTCACGCGCATGATGCTCGAGCGGCTGGGCTGCGAGGTGACCACGGCGGAGAACGGCCAGGAGGCCCTCGACCGCCTGGCCGAGAGCGCCTTCGACGCGGTGCTCATGGACTGCCAGATGCCCCTGATGGACGGCTTCGAAGCCGTGCGCCGCTGGCGCGCGTCGGAGCCTCCGGGCGCGCGCACGCCGGTGATCGCGCTGACGGCGAACGCCTTCGACGAGGACCGTCAGCGCTCGCTCGAAGCGGGCATGGACGGGCACCTCACGAAGCCCGTTCGCATGGACGAGCTCCGCAGCGCGCTCCTCTCGTGGGCGCCGCCGCCCGCGGCGAGCGCGAGCGCGCCCGCGGCGTAGGGAGGCTACCGCGCGGGGTACACGGCGAAGTCGAACGCGAAGCCGTCGTCGCGGTCGCGGCCGACGGGCGCCGGCAGGCGGAGGAGCTGATCGACGCGCACCGCGCCCTCGTAGTGCAGCACGCCCTGCGGCGTGATGAGCCGCAGGCGAACGAGCTCGGTGCTCGGCGCGACCACGAAGGCCAGCACGCGGCGCGGGGTGTCGCCCGACATCACGGTGGTCATGGCGCCCACCTGAACGCCG
>CANMAT010000176.1 GCA_947494865.1 Deltaproteobacteria bacterium | reverse complement strand
GTGGTAGCCGTTGTTGAAGGCGAACCAGTTGATCACCGAGCCGACGAAGTTGCGCGAGTGGTTCCACGGGCTGGCGGCGTCGCAGCCGTCGTGCTGCAAGAGGTTCATCGTGACGATGCCCCACGCGGCGTACTGCCAGGGGAGCACCACGTAGAGCAGGGCCTTGCGCCAGTCGAGCGCGAGGAGCGCGCCGATGAAGGCCACCATGATCAGCGTCTCGACGGCGAGCGTGCGGGTGAAGCGCGGGCGGCGCTTCGCCGCGAAGCGGGCGTACTTGATCTCCGCGCCCATGATCGACGTGCTGATCGACGCCGTGAAGAACAAGAGGTTGAGCAGGTGCCAGCGGAAGCGCGCCTTGTCGGTGCGCATCACGTCGCGCACCGTCTCGGCGTGGCGGTGGTGGCTGAGGTTGTGCCCCGGCAGGTACGAGCTCACCGGGTGGCCGTAGGTGAGCGTGAGCACCACCTGCCAGAGGTTGTTCATCCACCGCGCGTGAAACACCGGACAGTGCACGGCGTTGTGCGTGGCCACCGCGCCCAGAAAGGCCCCCACGCAGGTGACCGCCACGAGGGCCGCCGCGAGCCACGGGTTCGACGGCGCGGCCACCCACTGAAGCAACACCAGCGCGTACCACCCGCCGATGATGAACAGGGTGCGACGGTCTGCCTTGTAGCGAAGTATTTTGAGAGAACTCATGGCCAGCCTTTCCTCGCTCGGCACGCGTAGCAGAAAATAGCCGATCGCTCTACGCGTGGAAAACGCTACGCAGGCGCAGCGCGTGGTGCGTAACGCGGGTGGCAGCTTCACCGCCGCGCGACGGTGGTAGTGTCCCGCGCATGACGGCAACCCGTGAGGCTCCGGGCGCGGTGGCGCTGACCCTTCCGCTGCGAAGTGACCCCCCGTGGCTCACCGCGGCGCTCATGGGGCTCATCGCGGGCTTCATCGGGCTCTTCGTGCTCGCGTTCTCTCGCACGGCGTTCCCCTCCGCGTGGGGTGTTCTTCCGGGTGTCATGGTGGGCGTCTTCGTGGGCACCGCGGTGGCTGCGCGCGCGCGCCGCCGCGGCGCCACGGTGGTGCTCGAGGCGAGCGACCGTAAGCTCGACGTGCGCGACCCCGCGCAGACGCTCGACGTGCTCGACCTCGCCGCGCCGTACTCCGCGGTGCTGCTCGTCGACCGCAAGCCCGGTCGGCGCATGCTCGTGGTGGGGCAGCACGGCGACCCCGTGGTGGTGCTCGAGCTCGGCGGCGCCTCGACGGGAGCCCCCGCGCCGTGGGCCGACCGCACCCTCACGCTCGACCTCGAGAGCATGGCGCTGTCGCCCGCGTCGCCCAACGTGGTGGCCCTCGCCGAAGGCCACACGCTCGACGCGCTCCTCGCACACCTCGCGCCCAGCGTCGACGCGCGCATGCCCTGGGTGTCGCAGCCCACGAGCGGCGGCGCGACGCTCCAGGTCGCCCCCGGCGAGGTGCGCTACGGCGCCCGAACGCTGCCCCTCGACGCGACCGTGAAGGCGATGAACTACGCCGTGCTCACCAACGGGGTCACCGTGGCGGGCCTCGGCCTCGTGCAGGGCGACGAGGGCTCGGTGCTCCTGCTCGCGTGCGAAGACGCCATGGTCGAGAGAGACGCCGTCACCGGCAACCTCTCGCCCGACGCGTACGTGCCGCTGGCCGTGTTCGAACTCATGCGCGCGGTGCTCACGCACACGGCGGCCGCGAAGGCGTAGCTACAGGCCGAGCCAGGGCGCCGGGTCGAGCGTCTCGCTGCCGTGGCGCACTTCGAAGAACATCATGGGGCCGTGGCCGTCGTTGCCCGCGACGCCCACGGGCGAGCCCTGCGCGAGCTCTTCGCCGACGCGCACGCTCACCTGACCGAGGTTGGCGCTCACGGTGTAGTAATGGTCGCCGTGGTCGACGATCACGATCTGGCCGTAGGAGCCGTAGCGGTCGGCGAAGGCCACGCGCCCGGGGAACACCGCGCGCACGACCGTGCCGATGCCGCAGCGCACCTCGAGGCCCGGGCCGTCGGCGCCCTCGCGCCACATGCGGCGCACCTCGGCGCGCCCGAGCACCGGGAACAGCAGCCGCCCGCTGCTCTCGGCGAAGCCCGTCGCCTCGACCGCCGTGGGGGCGCCGCCGTACACGGTGACGCTCGGGCCGTTGGTCTGCGCGGTGGCGCCGTAGGCGGGCGAGCCCATCATCGAGTGCGCGGCGCGCTGCGCGGCCACGAGCTCGCCCTTGTGGGTCTGCGCGGCGGCGAGCAGCGCGGCGACGCGCGTGCGGTCGGCCTCGAGGGCGTCGGCGCGGCGGCCGGCCTCGTCGAGCTGCAAGAGCGTGCGGTGCAAGAGCTGGCGCACGCGCTCGGAGCGGGCCGCGTGGTCGAGGAGCATCTCGGGCCCCCCCTGGAGCACCAGCGCGGCGCCCTGCGTGAGGTGATAGAGCCAGCGCGTCTGCTGGCGGGCGCGGGCGCGGAGCTCGTCGCGGCGCGGTCCCAGGGTGGACGACTCGGTGTCGATGCGCGACGACTCCTCGGCGAGGCGGTCGACCTCTTGCGAAGCCGCGGCGAGGTCGCGCGCCGTCGAGGCGGTAGGGAGGCCGACGAGGTTCTGCGCGCGCGACGCGGTGGCATCGACGACGACGAGCGAGCAGAGCGCGATGGCGAGGGCGTAGCGAGGAGACATCGGGGGACCTCTCAGGCCTGGAGGCCGCGGCGAAGGGCTGCGGCCGAGCCCGCGGCGCCGAGCGCGCCGCCGCCGATCAGAAAGCCCACGAAGACCCACGCCGAGAGAAAGACCGGGTGCAGGCCGAGCGCCGCGCCGAGGGTCTCTTCGAAGCGCGCGCGCGTGGTGTAGAACACCACCGAGAGGGCGAAGAGGGCCGCCGCCGCGCCGAGGCCGCCGAGCATGGCGCCCTCGAGCAGAAAGGGCGTGCGCACGTACTCGCGCGTGGCGCCCACGAGGCGGAGCACCTCGATCTCGCGGACCCGCGCGGCGAGCGACATGCGAATGGTGTTGCTCACCACCGCGAGCACGGTGAGCAGCACGCCGAGCGACATCACCACCACGGCGGCGCGGCCGCTCGAGAGCAGGTCGCGGAGGCGGTCGGTGAAGCCGCGGTAGGTCTCGACGTCGGCCACCATGGGAACGCGGCGCACGCGGTCGGCGAGGGCGGCCACGCGGGCGCGCGTCACCGCCGCGGGGGCGAGCTGCAGCTCGATGGTGGCGGGAAACAGCTCGACGGGCGCGTTGGCGATCGCGCGGTCGCCGCCCTCGCCGAGCGTGGCGCGGGCCTCGGCGGAGGTCACGTAGCGGGCCTGGGAGACCTCGGGGAGCGCCGCGAGCGCGCTGCGCAGCGCCTCGGTCTGCGACCCCGTGGCGCCCTCGGCGAGGAACACCGTGACGCGCACCGGCGCGCCCCAGCGCTGCACCATGGCGCCGGCGTTCTCGAGGGCGAGGAGCGCCGCGGCCATGCAGAAGAGTGCCAGGCCCACGGTCATCACCGAGAGGAGCTGCGTGCCGAGCTGCTGGCGGACGCCACGGAGCGCGCGGGCGAACAGGAGGGGCATTTGCTTCATCGGGGTCACGGTTCCGTTCAGTGGACGCTAGACATGGGGTCGGCGCGCATCACTTCGCCGAGGTCTTGGAGGCCTGCGCGCGCCTCGATGCAGCGCCCGTCGTCGATCACCACGAGGCGGTGCGGCGCCACCTCGAGGAGCGAGCGGTCGTGCGTGGCGAACACCACCGTCGTGCCCGCCTCGTGGATCTCTTCGAAGAGACCCAGAATGTCGAGCGCGAGCACCGGGTCGAGGTTGCCCGTCGGCTCGTCGGCCAGCACGATGGCGGGCTCGTTCACGATGGCGCGGGCCACCGCGACGCGCTGCTGCTCGCCGCCCGAGAGCACCCGCACGAGGTCGTCGCCGCGGCCGTCGAGGCCCACGCGCTCGAGCGCCACGGCCACGCGAGAGCGCACCACGCGCGGGGGCAGCCCCATCACCTCGAGCGCCACGGCCACGTTCTGCGACACCGTCCAGTAGGGGACGAGGCGAAAGTCTTGAAACACCACGCCGATGTTGCGACGCAGGTGCGGCACGCTCTCGTCGGTGAGGCGCGAAATGTCCTTGCCGCAGAAGAGAACGCGGCCCTCGTCGACGGTCTCGGCCAGGTACAAGAGCTTGAGCAGCGTGCTCTTGCCGGCGCCCGACGGGCCCGTCACAAACACAAACTCTCCGCGCTCGATCACGAGGTCTACGTTGCGGAGCACCGGCGCGTCGGCGCGGTACACCTTCATCACGTTCTCGAGCACCACGATGGGCTTGTGCGCCGCCGATCGGTCGAAGTGACCTTCGGGGCGAAAGTGCGGCTTGAACAGGCTGCTGATGCGAGAACGGCCCATGACTGGCCCCTGTACAGCGTGCGCGCACGGACCAGCAAAATTCTGGCGACGATCGCCGCGCACTTCGCGCGACGCGCTGAGGTATGTTCCGTCGCCGCCATGCCGAAGCACCCGACGCCCGACCCCGCCCGCTACGCGCGCATCCGCGCGCTCATCCTCGCCGCGACGGCCGCCGCGCCCCTCGCGTGCAAAGAGTCTGCGCCGAGCGAGCCCGTCATCAACCGCCCCGCCGAGCCTCCCGCGACGCCGCCCCCCGCGGCCCCGCTTGCGCCGCAGGTCGCGCCGCCGCCCTCCGAGGCGCCGGGCCCTACGCCCAACCGCCCGCCGCACTCCGACGCGCTCAACGCGCCGATGCCGACGCCGCCCACCGACGCGCCGGGCCCCACGCCCAACCGCCCGCCGCACTCCGACTCGCTCAACGAGCCCATGGCGCCGCCCCTCAACGCGCCGCCGGGCACCATCCCCGGCGTGGCCCCGCGGCAGCGCCCGCCGCACTTCGACACCCTCAACGCCCCGATGCCCGCGCGCCCCGGCGGCGCGGTGCCCCCTGGCAACGGCTAAGAGCCTACCTCGGCATATGCGTACCGTCCCACTGGGCACGAGCGAGAAGCTCTTTCGCTCGCTCTACCGCAAGATGCTCGACACGGGCTACGAGACGCCCCCGTGGGATCGCCTCGACTCGGCCCCCTTCGCGCCCGACGCCATCGAGTCGGCGCGCCGCGCGTGGGGCGCGCGCGTCGAGGCCGAGTACCGCTCCATGGTGGTGTTCGGCGAGCTCCTCGCGCGCTTCCCCGAGGTGGGGCTCCCCCTCGAGGTGACCTGCGCGACGACGCGGCTCATTCAAGACGAGGCGCGGCACACCGAGCTCTGCGCGCGCGTGGCCGACGCGCTCGGCGGTCACGGCGACGTCACCCTCGACGCGAGCACCCTCCGCCTCGTGCGCGACGACCTCTCGGCGAAGCTCTTCGTCGCCCGGTGGACGGTGTCGATGTTCTGCGTCGGCGAGTCGTCGTCGGTGGGCCTCTTGCGCGAGCTCGCGGCGGGCGCCACGGACCCCTGCGTGAAGGTCGTGGTCGACACGCTCCTCCGCGACGAGACGCTCCACGATCGCTTCGGGTGGGCGCTCGCGCGGCTGGTGATCCCGCTGCTCAACGCCGACGAGATGGACTGGCTCGGGGCCGACCTCGCGTTCGCCTTCGCGCACTACGACCAGACCAACGGCGCGTGCCTCCGCGGCGACGACGGCGTGATGCCGCCCGAGGCCGACGCACCCGTCGGGGCCAACCTCGGGGTCATTCCGCGGCCGCGCTTCGCGAAGGCCTTCTATGAGCGCATCGACAACGTGATCCTGCCGGGGCTCGCCGAGCTGGGCGTGCCCGCGTACGAGGCCTGGGCGCTGCGCCACGAGGCCCGCAAGGGCTGACGCGCGATGACGCTCGAACAACTCGTCGAGGCCATCGCGGCGCTGCCGCTCACCGAGGCGCGCGCGCTGCTCGAGGCGCTCACGGCGCGCCTCGCGATCGAAGCGCCGCCATCGGACACCCGCTTCGACCGTCGCGAGGCGGTTGCGGCGTACGGCGCGCCTCCGCACTGGCGCGAGTTCGACGAGCGCTTCGAGCCCCACGTGGTGCGCCTCGTCGCGAGCGGCCCTGATCGCACGCAGGTGATGCGTCAGCTGCGACTGGCGCTCTCGGTGTCGTTGGCCGAAGCGAAGGCCGCCGTCGACGGAGCGCCGTGCGACCTCGGCGAGTTCCCCGATCGCGACGCTGCGCGCGCGGTGCAGAGCGTTTTGGTCGCCGCGGGCGCGACCGTCGACGTGCGTCGCGCGACCGCTACCACCGCCCGCGGGTGACGCCGTCGGCGCCCCACGCTACGCGCGCATCGTACAGCTCGCGCAACACGTCTTCGCCGTCGCGACCGCGCGGAGAGAAGCCCCAGGCCTCCTCCTGCGAGCTGTCCATCGGGTTGGCGTAGTAGCGCCACACGTAGCCCCCGACGAACCACGGACGCGCCACGAAGGCCTCCAGCAACGCCCGGTAGGCCTCGGCTTGCGCAACGGCGCTCACGCGCACGTTGGTCATGCCGTCGGGCCACTCCCAGGGGCGCAGCGTGGTGTCGACGATGGCCTTGTAGCCGTACTCGGCGAACATCACCGGGCGCTGCTCGCGCGCGGCCCAGCGCTCGAGGTCGTCGGCCCTGCGCACCGCCGCCGCGCGGAGCTCCGAGAGCGTCGCGCCCTCGTGCTCGGCGAGGGGATAGAACGCCTGAATGCCCGCGACATCGAGGCGATCCCAGAAGAGCACCTTGTCGGCCTCATCCCAGTTGGCCGAGTAGGTGAGGGGGCCGCGGTAGACCCTGCGCACGGCGTCGATGACGTCGAACCACTCGCCGCGCGTGCCCGACGACGACTTCTGCTCCACGCCCACGGAGAACATGTCGGCCCCGCCGCGCTCGGCCGCGCGCGCCCACGCGGTGACGAAGCGGGTGTAGCTGCGAAACCACCGCGTCCACTCGTCGTGGGTGAACGCGCGGGGGTTGCCGTTGCGATCCTTCTCGCCAATTTCTCCGCGCCAGCCGGGCATGTCGAGCCACAGGTGCGGAATGAGCAGCACCTTCAGGCCCCGCGCGTGCGCCTGCGCAATGAAGCGAACGATGTTCTCTCGGTTGGCTTCGAAGGGCGCTTCGAAGTCCATGCGAATGTCGGTCGCTTCGAGCGACCACTGGCGCCCGAAGGGCGTCACGCTCACCCAGTTGCAGCCGAGGGCAGCGAGCTC
>CANMAT010000175.1 GCA_947494865.1 Deltaproteobacteria bacterium | reverse complement strand
GGTGGCCGAGCTCGCGGTGCGCGTGGCCTGCGTCGACGAGCGCGCAGCCGTCGGTGCGCACGGTGGCGTGGACGGGCTCGTTCCACGGGAGGTCGCGCGCGGACGAGAGCACGTAGGTGGGGAGGTAGCCGTGGTTCTCGACGGTGACGGTGACGGTGCTGAGACCGTCGCCGAGCGACGAGACCGTGAGGTGCGCGATGGTGAGCGCGGGGGCCATCGAGGCGACGCGGAGAAAGGCCGCGGACTGGCGTGCGCACACCTCGCCGAGCTGGTCGGGGGGAGGGTTCCAGATGCCGACGCGGGGGTCGATGCCGCCCACGTCGACGACGCCGAGCTGCGGGTGCACGAAGGGGCGCCACGGACGGAGCACCCGGCAGGCGTTGTGCTCAGCGTCCCACTTGCCGAGGCGCACGAGCTCGTCGCGGGTGAGCTTCGCGTAGTGGTCGACGAAGGGCTTCTTGCGCTCGATGCCGAGCTGCGCGAAGAGGTCCCACAGCTCGCACACGTACGAGATGGCCCCGCGCTGGTGGTACCCGAAATCGGTGAGGTCGCCGTGGAGGGGCTTGTCGGGCTCGTAGGTGAACTCCTCGAAGCCCGACACCGTGGGGTAGCCCGTGTGCTTGTCGCCCCACGCGGCGATCTGCCGAAAGACCTCGAGGTCTTCGGGGTTCATCTTCGCGTCGGCCTTGTCGCCGAGCGGTCGAATGAACACGCCGCCGAAGGTGTGGAGGTTCAACCACGCGAAGAGCTCGGGGTGCGCCGTGACGAACTCGACGACGGCGCGCGACTCGGGCTCGCTCGTGGGGTACGCTCCGGCCCCCACCTGCTCGGGCTCGGGGGCCCACGCGTAGGGGAAGTTGCGGTTGAGGTCGGTGTCGTTGTCAGACAAAAAGTGCGGCGACGGGATGTGCCTCCCGTCGAAGTGCTCGATGAACCCCTCGGGGTAGACTTTGTAATAGGGCGGCGGGTCGTCGATGGTGCGCGGCACGAGGAGGCCGGGCACCTCGGGGGCTTCGACGTACTCGCCGCCGGGGTCGACCTTGCGCATCACGAAGGCCTGGCCGTCGCCGTCGACGTCGGCCGCGCGCCACCGGGGGCGCTCGCGGTCGGGGCGCCGGTCGCGCGGGTTGGAGCGCACGTAGGCGCCCGTGGTGAGCACCGCCTCGGCGCCGTCGGGGCACATGCGCGGGAGCACGTGCACCAGCACGTCGCGAAGGCGCTCGCGCACCGTGTCGCTGAGGCCGCGCACGTCGGCGTCGGGCTGCACGTGGAGGGTGAGAATGTCTTCGGCCAGCGCGAGCGCGACGCTGGAGCCCGAGACCTCGGAGGCGTGCATGTTGCCGTCGATGAGCACCGAAGGGCGCACCCGGTCGGGGTCGGGGCCCAGCGTGAGCAGCCAGAGCTCTCGGCCCTCGAGCGAGCGGCCGATGGAGCGCAGGCGTACGAGGTGCGGAAAGGCCTCGGCCCACGCGCGCATCTGCGCCTCGAGGTCGGCATAACGGAGGTAGCGCGCGCGAAACCCCCGCGAGAGCGAGTCGATCTTCGAGATGGCGTCGGTCATGGCTGCGCCCACCCTTATAGCAACACCGCCCCCCGCGAACGTGTGGGAATTGACATCGCCAGGGGGAACCGGCACTACACTTGCGCAACGCTTGTTTCGATACTTTTTCTATGCCCCGAGACGGGCGCACCCGCCGCCGCGGCGCGACGGATTCTCCGGGTGAAAGCAGGGCGATGGGCCCCTCGTTGAGCAGCGCACTCCAGCCCGGGCAGACCTTCGGGCGATACCAGATCGCGCGCACCCTCGGCGTGGGGTCGTTCGGGGTCGTGTACGAGGCCGTGCAGTACCCCATGGGGCGCCGCGTGGCGCTCAAGCTCCTCCACGACCGCACGCTCACGCACCCCGACGCGCTCGCGCGCTTCGAGCGCGAGGCCATGGCCGCCGCGCGGCTCCATCACCCGCACGTGGTCGAGGTGTTCGACTTCGGCGCGCACGAGGGCACGGCCTTTCTCGCGATGGAGATCCTCGAGGGCGAGAGCCTCCAGGCTCTCATGCGCCGCTCGGGGCCGCTGCCGCAGGCGCTCGCGGTCGACCTCATGCTGCCCATGGTTGCGGCCGTGGCGGCCGTGCACGACCAGGGCATCGTGCACCGCGACCTCAAGCCCGAGAACGTGCTGCTCACCGTGACGCCCGAGCGTCAGTGGCACCCGAAGCTCCTCGATTTTGGCATCGCCAAGCTCGATCACGCGGGCCCCGAGCTCACGCGCACCAACGCCCTCCTCGGCACGCCCTGCTACATGGCCCCCGAGCAGGTGATGCAGGCCCGCTCGCTCGACGGCCGCGCCGACCAGTGGTCGCTCGGCGTGATGCTCTACGAGGCGATCACGGGCGCCAAGCCCTTCTACTCCGAGACGCTGCTCGTGCTCATGACGGCGATCACCTCGGAGGATCCGGTGCCTCCGCGCGTGCACCGCTCCGACCTCGACGCGGGCTTCGAAGCGGTGCTCATGCGCACGCTCCAGCGGCGCCCCGACGACCGCTACCCCACCATGCGCGACCTGGGGTCGGCGCTGCTCCCGTACGCCTCCGAGGCCGCGCAGGCGCGGTGGTACGCCGAGTTCAACGAGACGCCCTCGCGGGTCGATCCGCGCGGCGCGCAGCCGCCCGCCGCGTCGGGGCCCTTCGCGCCTGCGCCCGCCGCGGTGCCGAGCTTCGCCGTCGTCGAAGAAGACGCCACGCACGCCCGCATGGAGGGCGTCGTCGTCGACGAGCCCACCGAGCTCGTGAACACCACGTCGCAAGACGCCGAGTTTCCCGTCGGGTATGCGGCCAACGCGATGCGCGGCCCTACGGTGGTCTCGCACGCGCCGCCCATCGTGTCGCAGTCGCTCGCGGGGCACGTGCAGCACGCGATGCCGTCGCCGCCCGCTGCCGCGGCGGGCCCCGACCTCTTCGCCGCCGACAACGCGCGCGAGGTCGGCACCGGCACCCTCGCGATGGACCTCGACAGCGTGCCGGGCGCCCCGCCGTCGATGGCTCCGCCGAGACCGCCCACGGCCAAGGTTCCGACGTTCAAGGCCACCATGGAGATGAGCGCCCCCGTGGTGCCCGTGGTGGCGCCCGCGCCGCCGATGGGACAGGGTGCTCCCTACGGTCAGCCCTACGGCGCGCCGGGGGCGATGCCGTACCCGCAGCAGGCCCCGATGGGCGCCGAGGGGTACCCCAACGGCACCTTCAACCTCACGTCGGGCGAGATCGCCAGGCCCGCAGCCGTACGCGGCTCGCGCAAGGGCCTGCTCCTCGGCCTGGTGGCCGTGGTGCTCGGCGTGAGCGCCTTCGGCGGCGTGTTGTGGTTCGCGACGCAGCGCCGCACCGACGACGTCGTCGCGACCGCGCGTCCGCCCGCGACCCCGGCCGCGCTGCCGCTGCACACCGACGCGGCCGCGCAGCCTCCGCTGGCCCTCGACGACGCCAGCGCCGCGCAGGCCGAGATCGACGTGCCCGCAGCGCCCCTCGCGGTCGATGCGAGTGTGACGGGCGTCGTCGATGCGAGTGTGACGATCGTCGCCGATGCGGGCGCCCGGGTTGTCGATGCTGGCGTTGCCGCGGCGGCGATCGACGCGGGCGTCGCGGTGGCCGTCGCCGATGCGAGCGCGTCCGACGCGGGCGTCGCCGCAGTGGCTGCGCGGGTGGTGGCGTACGACGCGGGGGTGAGGGTTCGGCCGCGCGGTCCGCGTCCCCCGAGGCCTCCCCGTCGGGGCAACGCGCCCATCTTCTGACGCAACGGGCGCTTGCCTCGCGCGGCGATCTCTGCGATTCGTCTCGGCGCCGTGAACCGATCTGCGCGTGTGCTGGCTGTGTGGGTGATCGCAGGCTGCGTGTCGTTGGTGTCGCCGCCGTCGTGGGCGCAGCCGCGCGCTCACGGCCCCTCCGCCGACGACGCCGAGGCGCAGCACGCGCAGGGCAATCGCCTGCGCGAGCAGGGGCGCCACGCCGAGGCGCGCGACCTGTTTCGCGCCCTCTACGAGCGCACCCGCGACGCGAAGGCGCTGGTGCGTCAGGGGCTCGCCGAGATGGCGCTCTCGGAGTGGGTGCCGGCCGACGAGCACCTCACTGTCGGCCTCGCCGCGCAGGGCAACCGCTGGGTCGACGAGAACCGCGCGCGCATTCAAGGCGCGCTGCGCGAGGTGCAGACGCACGTGGGCTCGCTCGCGATCGAGTGCGCGCCCGAGGGGGCGGCGGTGTTCGTCAACGACGTGCAGCGCGCCCGCTGCCCCGTGGCCGCGCCGCTGCGGCTGCCGGTGGGGCCCGTGAGCGTGCGCGTCGAGGCCGCCGGCGCTGCGCCGGTCACGCGGTCGGCCGCCGTCACCGCGGGGGAGCCCACCGTGGTGCGCGTGGCGCTCACGCAGGCGCCGCCGCCCGTCGACACGACGGCCCTCGACGCGGCGCGCGCGACCAACCGGCGCCGTCGCACGATGCTCGCGCTGGGCGGCGTGTCGCTGGGCCTCGGCGTGGCGGGCCTCGGCGTGGGCGTGGCGGCGATGCTCATCACGAACGACGCGGGCACTCCGCGGCAGCCGGGCCTCGCCATCGCGGGCTTCGCCGCGGGCGGCGTGCTCGCGGTCACGGGCGTGGTGCTGCTCGTGGTCGCCCCGGCGCGGGCGCGCGAGGCGGCGTCGCGGGGGCTGTGCGTGCCCACCGTAGATCGCCCCGGCCTCGCGTGCGCGTGGAGCTTCTGAGCGGTGCGTTAGCCGCCCTGGCGAACGACCCACATCGAGCGTCCGGCCTCGACGGTGATGCGCAGGCCCGGAAAGCGCGGGAGGTAGCCCAGCGGCGGCGGGTCGCGCCGCGCGCCGCGCACCATGCGAAGGGTGACGCTCTGCTTCGCGAGGTCGTAGTCGGCCTCGTAGGTTGCGTCGCCCACGGTGACGGTGCGAGGAAACTCCTTGTCGAGCGAGTCGCGCACGCCCTCGGGGAGGTCGGGGGCGACGAAGTCTGCGGCTGAGAGCATCGCGAGGTCGTCGCCGTGCTCCACGCCGAGGGCGGTGATGCGTGCGCGCGCCCACGCCTCGAGCTCGAGCTCGGCGAGGGGTGGCGGTCGCCACGGGTCGTCGAAGGTGCGGCCGGCGGCGACGAGGCGCGCGGCGAGGGTCGTTGCCGCGAGGCGATCCTTCGTGCGGAGGAGGCTCTCGCGAAAGATCGACCCGCGGAGGAAGAGCGCGCACACGGCCTCGCGGGCGACGTCGCCGACGGGCGCGTCTTCGCGCGTGGCGAGCACCTTGCGGGCGTACACGCGCTCGATGTTGGCCACCACGCGGCCGCGCTCGACGGTGACGCCCGCGAGGCGGTCGCGGCCGAGGCCTGCCTCCACGATCCATCGCAGCGGGACGGGCGTGGCGCAGGTGATGAGCACCGTCGCGTCGCGGCCCTCGCCGAGCGCGCGCGCGTCGAGCACGGCGAGCGCCTCGACGTCGCGGGCGTGGTGGACCGCGCTCTCGCGGGCGAGCGAGAGCTCGGTGCCGCCGTTGCTCCACGCCACCTCGCGGCCGCGCGTGCGCACGACGTGGACGCAGCGCGGGTCGGCGGCGAGGGCCGTGCGCGCGAGGCGCTCGCGGTCGACGGGGGCGTCGGGGTAGAGGTGCTCGTCGAGGCCGTGGCCGCGGCGGAGGCGGGCGCGCGTGCGCCGCGCCTCGTCGAGGGCGCCGCGGTGGAGGTTGTCGTGGTCGGGGTCGCCGCGGCGTACGGCGAGCACGAGCGCCGTCGCGTCGCAGCCGCGGGCGCGCAGGTCGTCGCCGAACTCGGAGGGCGCGTCGCGGGTGAAGAGCGGGCGCCCGGAGGCCAGCGCGGACACGAGGTCGATCACGTCGTCGAGGGCGCCCGTGGCGCGCGCCTCGACGAGCAGCCGCGCGAGGGGCGCGTCGAGGGGGAGGCCGTAGAGCTCTCGTCCGCGCGGGGTGAGCGCGCCGCGCGCGTCGAGGGCGCCGAGGGCGGTGAGCTCGTCGCGGGCGTCGGCGAGCGCGCGCTCCTTCGGGGCGTCGAGGAGCGGGAGCGACTCGGGCGTCTCTCCGCATACGGCGGCCGCGAGCACCAGCGGGACGAGCGACTCGCGGTGCACCGCGGGGAGCGTGACCGGCGCGAGCCTCGCGGCCGCGCTCCAGAGGCGGTAACACACGCCCGGCGCCGTGCGCCCCGCGCGTCCGGCGCGCTGGTCGGCGCTGTCTTGCGCGACGGGCGCGAGCGTGAGCGAAGCCCTCCCGCCGCGGTAGCGCGTCTGCCGCGCGAGGCCGCCGTCGATCACCACGCCAACGCCGGGGATGGTCACCGACGTCTCGGCCACGTTGGTGGCGAGCACCACCTTGCGTCGCTGCGTGGGCGCGAAGGCGCGGCGTTGCTCCTCGAGCGAGAGCTCGCCGTGGAGGGGCACCACCTCGACCTCGCGGCGGCCGCGGAGGGCGCGCAGCGCCTCGGCGATTTCCCCTTTGCCCGGCAGAAACACCAGCACGTCGCCGGGGTCGTCGCGGCACTGGTCGAGCGCGCGCCGCAGACGATCCTCGAGCCCGTCGGGCGCGGGGAGCTGCGCCGCGCCGTCGCCGACATACTTCATTGTGACAGGATATGTCCGCGCGTCGGCGCGCAGGTGACGGCCGCCGAGGTGGGCCGCGATGCGGTCGCCGTCGAGGGTGGCCGACATCACGGTGAGCCGGGCGCGCGACCTTCGCAGGAGGAGCGCGAGTAGCAGGTCGGTGTCGAGGCTGCGCTCGTGAAACTCGTCGAGCACCACACTCTCGAAGCGCCCCCACTCGGGGAACATGCGCAGCGCCACGCCCGGCGTGACGAAGAGAATGCGCGTGGCGTCGGCGGCGCGGTGCTCGTCGCGCACGCTGTATCCGACGGCGCCGCCGAGGGGGCTCCCCTCGAGGTCGGCCACGCGCGCCGCGAGCGCCCTGCACGCGAGCCGTCGCGGCTCGACCACCAGCACGCGCCCCTCGCACCAGCGCGGAACCTGCGTGGATTTTCCCGACCCCGTGGGCGACGTGATGACCACGGGCCCCGCCGCGGCGTGCGCGCGAAACGTCTCTCGCAGTGCGTCGATGGGCAGCGCGTCGGCGGGCGGGGGCTTCACCCGTGTCGAGTATCACAGCCGCATCGCTTCGGCGCGGCGGGGCCTCGGGCGCGGTGTAGGATCGCGCGGGATGCAGCCCGAGCGTGAGCGTGTCTCGTCG
>CANMAT010000174.1 GCA_947494865.1 Deltaproteobacteria bacterium | reverse complement strand
GCCCGTCGACGGTCGGCTCGTACCCTCGCGCGTCCTCGACGCCTGGTGGGACCCGCTCGCCGCCTGGACCCCCGGCGGCGCCATGGTGGCCGGCTTCTCGCCTCGCAGCCCTTCTTCACGGCCCCTCGTGGTGGCCTACGCCGCGCGGGGAGAGCGCGCGCTGCGCAGCATCACCCTCCCCCTCGACGACGGCGACGCGCCGCCCTGCGACGGCGCCGACCTCGCCTTCGCGCCCCTCGACTCGGGCGCCCTCATCGCGTGGATCGACGCGCCCGACGGCGACCGCGCGCGGCGCCTCGCGCTTGCGCACGTGCGCTGCGTGCCCGCGGCGGTCACATCGCCGGCGCGCAGTACCCGAAGTACGTCGGCAGCGAGCTCATCGCGCTGAACATGGTGCAGCGCTGGCCCATGGGGCACTGCCCGTCGGGGTTGGCCACGCGGAGGTTGCACGTGCGGCGGCACACGCTGGTGGGCGCCGGCGCGGCGAGGCACATCTCGCGGCTCTGCGGCCCCACGCACAGGAGCCCGACGCCGCAGCAGGCGCCGTCGCAGCACGGGGCCCCCTCGGCGGCGGGCGTCGCGCAGCCCATGGCGAAGGGGCCGCAGACGGTGTTGTCGCCCGCGGGGTTGCAGCGCGGCGTCTCGGCGGGGCAGCGGTTGTTGCTCGTGACGAAGGGGTCGCAGCCCGCGTCGCCGACGCAGAGCCGCAGCCCGCGGCCGTCGGTGAGCATCGACATGCAGCGCGCGCCCGCGCGGCCGCCGCGCGACTCGTCGCTGCACTGGCGGTCGTCGTCGCAGCAGAGCTTGGCGCAGCGCCCCGGGGCCACGCAGAGAAAGCCCTCGCGGCAGTCGGTGGGGTTCATACACGGCTCGTCCCACCCGGCGCTGCCAGCGGCGCGGCAGAGGGCGCTCATGCCCGAGAGGCCGTTGACGAGGTAGCAGCCCTGGCCCGCGGTGCAGCCCGCGCCCGAGATGAGGTTGCAGCGCGCGCCCCACGCGGCGCCGCACGCGGGCCCGCCGTCGGCGGCCACGTCGGTGCGCGCGTCGGGCGTAGCGGGCGCGTCGGGCGTAGCGGGCGCGTCGATGGGGGGCGTGTCGCTGGCGGTGGCGGCGTCGGGCGTGCCCGCGGGGGTCTCGCTCGAACAGCCGAAGAGGAGCGTGAGGCACGAAAGGAACGAAGAGCGGCGCATGGCGCGCATCGTACCGCGAAGTGACGGGCGAGGAACGCCCTCGCTACGCCTGCGCGACGGTCGCGTGCTCGCTGGCGGCGCGGGTGCGCCCCTGGGCGCGCTCGAGGGCGGCGCGCACGAAGCGAACGAAGAGGGGATGCGGCGTCATGGGGCGCGACTTGAGCTCGGGGTGAAACTGGCAGCCCACGAAGTACGGGTGGTTGCGCAGCTCGACCATCTCGACGAGGCTGCGGTCGGGCGAGGTGCCCGAGAGCACGAGGCCCTTCGCCTCGAGCTGCTCGCGGTAGTCGTTGTTGACCTCGTAGCGGTGGCGGTGGCGCTCGGAGATCTCGGTGGTTCCGTAGGCCTCGGCGGCGATGGAGCCCGCGGCGAGGGTGCAGGGGTAGGCCCCGAGGCGCATGGTGGCGCCCTTGTCGCGCAGGTTGCGCTGCTCGGGCATGAGGTCGATCACGGCGGGGGCCGTGGGGTCGAACTCGGCGCTGTTGGCGCGCGCGATGCCGGCCACGTGGCGCGCGAACTCGACCACCGCGAGCTGCATGCCCAGGCAGATGCCGAAGAAGGGGATGTTGCGCTCGCGGGCGTAGCGGATCGCGGCGATCTTGCCTTCGGTGCCGCGCTCGCCGAAGCCGCCAGGGACGAGAATGGCGTCGACGTCGCCGAGGGCCTTCACGAGCTCGTCGTGGCCCTTCTCGATGGCCTCGGAGTCGACGTAGTGGAGGTCGAGGCGCACGTCGTTGAACATGCCGCCGTGCACGAGGGCCTCGTGGAGGCTCTTGTACGAGTCGCGCAGGTGCACGTACTTGCCCACCACGGCGATGCGCGCGACGCCCTTCGAGGGGCGCAGAAAGCGCTCGACGACGTGCTTCCACGGGCTGATGTCGGGCAGCCGCGACCAGATGTTGAGCTTCTCGCAGAGGAGCTCGTCGATGCCCTGCTCGTGGAGGGTCTCGGGCAGCGCGTAGATACACTCGACGTCGGGGGCCGAGATGACCATCTCCGGCGGCACATTCGAGAAGAGCGAGATCTTCTCTTTGATGGCGCGCGAGAGGGGCTTCTCGGTGCGACAGATGAGCACGTCGGGCTGAATGCCGATCTCGCGCAGCTCCTTCACCGAGTGCTGCGTGGGCTTGGTCTTGAGCTCGCCCGCGGCGCCGATCCAGGGCACGAGGGTGACGTGGATGCTCAGCGCGTTGCCGGGCCCGAGCTCGAGCTTCAGCTGCCGCACGGCTTCGAGAAACGGCAGGCTCTCGATGTCGCCGACGGTGCCGCCGATCTCGACGATGGCCACGTCGACGCCGTCGGTGGCCTCGATGACCCGCGCCTTGATCTCGTCGGTGATGTGCGGAATCACCTGCACGGTGGCGCCGAGGTACTCACCGCGACGCTCCTTGGAGATCACGGCTTGATAGATCTTGCCGGTGGTGAGGTTGTTGGCGCGCGTGAGGCGCGCGTTGGTGAAGCGCTCGTAGTGCCCGAGGTCGAGGTCGGTCTCGGCGCCGTCGTCGGTGACGTACACCTCGCCGTGCTGGTAGGGCGACATCGTGCCGGGGTCGACGTTGATGTAGGGGTCGAGCTTGACGAAGGTGACGCGCAGGCCGCGCGCCTCGAGCAGCGCACCGATCGACGCCGACGCGAGCCCCTTTCCGATCGACGACACGACGCCGCCGGTGGTGAACAGGTACTTGGTTCGCTTGGCGCTCATCGAAAATCTCCGCTCGTCGTCGTCGGGTGCGACGATGTCATAAGGGTTCGCGCGTCGTAATCGCAGGGGGCGGCGGCGCGGGGCGTTCGCTCCGTGCAGCGCGTATCGATGCCCTCAAAAGAGCAACGGGATCGCGCCGCGGTGCGACGCACGGACGCGGACTCTAGGAAGCGAACACGCGCCCTGTCAATTCGCCGGTATGCGCCGCGTCATTACCAGGTGCCCGCCAGCACGCCCGACACGTTGTACTGGCCCTGGTCGTTGACCGACACGTTCACCTGGAGCCCGAGGTCAGAAATACGCTTCGCCAGGGCCACTCCGAGCGATGCTTGCACCGCGCCGCGCTCGGCGGCGACGGCGAGCGAGAAGCCCGGGCCGTCGACCGAGAGGGCTCCGCCGAGGGGGGTGGTTCGAAACGTGTTCCACTCTTCGCCTTGCTTTCGCAGCGAGAGCTTGTCGACGCGAAAGCCCACCGTCCATTTTCCGGTCACCCGGTGTCGTACGGCGATCGATCCGTTGAGCCAGCGGAGCTCGTCGGCGCCGCCCCACGCGAGGCCCTCGGAGTTGAAGCTCACGCGCACGGTCACGTCGGTGTCGGCGGTCACGTAGCGGTACGCGCCCTCGACGTAGACCCGCGTACGGTCGACCCAGAAATCAGCCAGCGAGAAGCCCTTCGCGATGGTGGAGGGCTGGCGCAGCTCGGTCTGCGCGAGGAGCTTCGCGAGGCGCGGGTCGCGGCGCGGCACCACGGCGGTCATCATGCGCAGCCGTCGCCCCCAGCACGCGTCGAACTCGGCGTAGGGCACCGCGGCGGTTTTTCCGTCGGCCCTCCAGTTGCGCACGGTGACGGTGCGCGCGCGGTCGTCGAAGCCGCTCACGACGGCGAAGTGTCCGCCGCCGCGCTCCCACCCGAGGCCCACGGCGACGGGCATCCCCGAGGCGACGAAGAGCTTGAGGCGGTCGAGGTCGCCCGAACCGCTAATGGCCGTGAGCCCGTGGCGCGCGAACTCGCGGTCGATGACGAGGTTGTTGCCCGCCGCGCCCGCGCTTCCCACGAGCCCGGGGATGCCCGCGGGCCCCGGGAGCTGCGTGTCGATGTCGTCGAGCAGCACGGGCTCGCCGGCGTACTTCAAGATCATGGCGACGGCCGTCTCGCCGCACGACGTGTCGAGCTGCGAGTACGCGTCCACCGGGAGGTCGACCTTCGCGGGGAGCTTCGCGCCCGGGGCGAAGTCGCGCACCGACGCGTCGAGGAGCGTCTGCGCGGCGCCCGTGGCGAGCGCGAGGCCGCTGTCGATGAGAATGCCGAAGGCCTTGTGAAAAGGTCTCCGGAGCGATTCTGGGATGCGCTGAATCACCCCGTACATCGCGTCGACGGCGGGCCGCGCGGCGCTCGCGATGAGCAGCGCGGGCACCACCCCGAACACCGCCTCAGCGCGCGTGAGGTCGTCGAGGGTGGGGTCGGTGTTGTAGCCCTGCGAGAGGGCCGCGTAGGTGGGGCCGAAGAGCTGCGCGCGATTGGCGGCGGACACCGCGGGCGGAGGCGCGTCGAAGCGCACGGGCGCGCCGGGCTTCGGGGCCACCGGGTGCGGGTCGAGCGACATCACGCGCGACGGATCGGTGAAGGCCGCGTGCGCGAGCGGCTTCGCGAAGGTGGGGTTGAGCGCGGCGCTCGGTGGCTTCGTCGGCTTCTTCGGATCGTCGCCCATGATGGCCGCGAGGATGCCACAGGCGACGCTCCCTCGGGGGTCGCAGAGCGTGTCGCTTGCAGCGCGCGGCGCGGTGCTCGTAGCGTCGCGCGCATGACGTCGCCGGAGCACAAGATCGTCGAGAAGAAGCTGCGCGAGCGCGTGCAGAAGACCTGCGCGACCTACGGGCTCATCGCGCCCGGCGACCGCGTGCTCGTGGCGCTCTCGGGCGGCAAGGACAGCTACACCCTGCTCACGCTGCTGCGCGACCTGCAGCGGCGCGCTCCCTTCGAGTTCAGCCTCGTGGCGGTGCACCTCGACCAGCGGCAGCCGGGCTACGACGGCGCGGCCCTCGTGGCGTACCTGCGCGCGCTCGACGTGGAGTTCGAAGTGCTCTCGGAGGACACGTACTCCGTGGTGGTCGCGCACGTGGAGGAGGGCGGCACCTACTGCTCGCTGTGCTCGCGCCTGCGGCGGGGCATTCTCTACACGGCCGCGGAGCGTCTCGGGTGCAACAAGCTCGCGCTGGGGCATCACCGCGACGACGCGCTCGAGACCTTTCTCATGAACCTCTTCTATGCGGGCAAGATGCAGGCGATGCCCGCGCGCTACACCACCGACGACGGGCGCTTCGAAGTGATCCGCCCCCTCATCGAGTGCGCCGAGCGTGACATCGCGCGCTTCGCCGCGATGGAGGGCTACCCCATCATTCCGTGCAACCTCTGCGGCTCGCAGCCGGGCCTCGCGCGCGACCAGATGAGCGCATTGCTCGCGCAGCTCGAGGCCGCGCAGCCCAACGTGCGCCAGGTGATGCTCAACGCCCTGCGCAACGTGCGACCGACGCACCTGCTCGATCAAGACGTGGCGCGGGCGTGGCGCGAGCGCGCGGCCGACATTCGCCCCGACGCCGAGCACACGGCGCGCGCGGCGCACGCGCAGGCGCTCCCCGTGGAGTCGCGCGCGGTGCGACGATTGCCGGTGGTGGAGTGAGCGGGGGCTTTAGGGCTTCTGGTCGGCGCGCCACTTCTGAATGCGGCGCCAGAACAGCTCGGTGAAGAGCTCGACCTCGTGGGCCGGGAAGAGCGCGGCGACCTTGAGGCGCACGGCGTCGCGGGCGTCTTGTGTGGCGAAGAACTCCCACACAACTTCGTCGAGGTGGCCGAGGTGCTTCGCGCAGAACTCTTCGAAGCGCGCGGTTTCGAAGCGCTCGTCGGCGATGCGGGCGTACCCGTCGAGCTTCTCTTCGAACGAGATGTCCTTCGCGGCGACGGCGTAGAAGGGCTCCCAGTTGAGGGTCTTGGGCATCTTGCGCTTCGTGGCCGCGCAGAAGATCGACCACTTGAGGTACGACTTCACGAGCCACGGAAAGTGGTAGTGGAGCGACGTCACCTGCGAGTCGGGGCACGGGTTGGCGAAATCGATGGGGTACCACACGCCCCCGGCGCGGAGCGACTCACACGAGTTGAACTCCCACCCGAAGAAGGCGTTGATGGTCATGGTGATCTTGCGCAGGTGATCCCACTCGGCCGGCGCGATGAAGTCGGTCTCCATCGTGTAGCGGTCGTGCAGGGGCGCGTCGGGGTTGTAGAGCACGCACTGCGCCTGCGGCCCGAACCCGATGCAGCGCACGAAGCGGTCGTAGTCTTTGACGCCCGCCTGCATGTGCATCACGGCCTTGCCGCTCTCTTCGTAGGCCTTCCACGCGGTCTTCTCGTTGGTGACGCGCGTGACGGCGCGCCAACCGCCGCCGTCGTAGGGCTTGAGAAACGCGGGATAGCCCACCTGCGCGCCGACCTTGCCCACGTCGAAGAGCTTGCCGTACCGCTGCAGCGTGGGCTTCACGTCGGGTGAGGGCTCGTAGCTCTTGGGCGGGATCATCCACGTCTCGGGGATGGGCATGCCCAGCGCCATCATCGCGCAGTACGAGGTGTGCTTCTCGTTGGCCTGCACGCTCCACGGGTTGTTGAACACGTAGAGGTCGTTCATGAGAATGGACTTCTTGATCCACTCGCGGCTCGTGTGGAGCCAGTGCGTGAGCCGATCGATGACCACGTCGTACTTGCACGGCTGGCGCAGGTCGAAGGGCTCGATGGTGACGCGCTCGACGTGGAAGCGCACCGTGTCGCCGTCGACCGGGATGGCCAGGTCGAGGCGCTTCATGATCCCCTCGTAACAGAGGGGCCAGCACAGGTCTGCGCCGAGCGACAGACCGATCTCGCGGGTGATGTCAGCCACTGTTCTCTCCCTCACTCGGCGCCCTCACGGTCGCCGCATCTGTCGCCCGGCGCCCTCACGGTCGCCGGTTTCCTACTACTCGTAGACCATCAACAGCGGGCCCGGGTAGAGCCACGAGAGGCCCTCGCGCAGCCGGTCGCGCCAGTTCTCCCAGTTGTGCCCGTCGCGCGCCTCGACGAAGCGCACCTGCATGCCCGTCGCGTCGAGCAGGGGCACGAGCGAGCGGTTCTCGTAGATGAGCGACTCGTACACGCCGCAGCTCACGAACACGCGCTCGCTGAGGGCCGTGGGCTTCTCGCGGTACTCGTTCACAAACTCGACGACGCGGTCGAAGAGCGCGCCGCGGCGGTTGCGCCGCCCGATGTCGGTGAACGCGAACGACCCCGACTGGAGCAGCAGGCGCCCCCAG
>CANMAT010000173.1 GCA_947494865.1 Deltaproteobacteria bacterium | reverse complement strand
TTGGTGCAGGTGTCGCCCGCGTTGCAGGGCTCGTAGGCGCCGCGCACCACGGCGAAGCCCGGCTCGACGGTGTCGACGATGCAGCCCGACGCGGCCGAGAGTGAGAGCAGCGAGGCCAGCGAGAGGGTCTTCATGCTCCTTCGATGAGGGCTGCGCGGTCGGCGGGTTCGTACGCGCTTCAAGCTGAGAAATAGAGCTTTCGACGCGCTCGCGGGTGCTCCCGAGACGGGCGCGGCGGTGGTAGCGTCGCCGCCGTGGACGGCATCGCGTTCGAGGGTTGCGCGTGCAGGGCGGCGTTTCACGCGGGGGTGGCGGCGGCGCTCGACGAGGGCGGCGTGCGGCCGCGCATGGCGGCGGGCACGTCGTCGGGGTCGATCATCGCGGTGGGCCTCGCGGCGGGGCTCGCGCGCGAGATGCCCGCGCGCTGGCGATCGTTCGGCGGGCGCTCCATCGTGTCGCTGCGCCGCGCGCGGTGGAACCGCTCGCTCTTCGACATGAGCCACCTGGTGCGCAGCGCGCTCGTCGACGTGATCGGCGCCACGGACCTCCGCGATCGTCCCGTCGAGGCGCTGGTGACGGCGACGCGCCTGCGCGACCTCGCGCCGCTTGTGTTCTCGAGCCGCGATGAGCCCGACCTCGTGGGGCCCGTGCTGGGGTCGTGCTTCATCCCGGTGCTGTACGGTCGCCCCGTGCGCCACGGGGGCGCGTGGCTGGTCGACGGCGGCGTCACCGACAACCTCCCCGTCGAGGCCCTCGCGGCGCGGGGCGCGAAGGACATCGTGGCGGTGACCGTGCGGGCCGACGGCACGGCGTTCAAGAGCCCGCGCGTGCGGCGGTGGCGGCCGACGGCGGAGGGCGCCCGGGTGCATGTGATTCACCCTCGCACCGAGCTCGCGCTCACGAGCTGGGAGCTCGACGCCGACCGCCTCGCCCGCGCGATCGACGAGGGCTACGCGTGCGGGCGCGACTTCACCGGGACGTGAGCGTCAGGGCCCGTGCGCGCGCGGCTCTACCCCCGTGACGCGGGTGATGAGCCGCTCGAGGCGGCGAAAGGCGTCGACGCGTTCGAGGGCGTGGTCGATCCACCCGCCGGTGATGGCGTAGTTGTGCAGGTGCGGCGCCACGTGGTGCACGCTGTGGTGGTCGCGCGAGAGCACCAGCCTCACGCGCTGGAGGAGCGCCACCGCGGGCGGCACCGACGGGGCGTGGGCCCACTTGTGGGCCTGGCTGGTGAAGGTGACGAAGAACGCGGTGCCCATGCCCCCGAGCTGCAGCCCCCAGGCGAGCACGGTGGGGTGCGCGAGGTCGAGAGGGAGGCTGTAGGTGACCGCGAGGGGTAGGAGGGCGAGGCCCGCGTTGGTGCCGTTGGTCTCGACGAAATCGTGGCGGTTGATCTCGTCGGCGTCGACGTGGTGCTCGCGAAATTGTCGAATGAACACGCGGCCGAGCAGGGGCGTGTCGACGGAGCCCCAGGTGTCGCAGCCCCAGTGCACGGTGGCTGAGATGAGGTCGGCGAAGAGGGCCGAGAGCACGACGGCGCCGAGGCCGACGGGCAGCAGCCACGGGGCCGCGGCGACGCCCGTGAGGCGCCAGGCCATGAGGCACTCGACGGCGAAGAAGGCGAACACCGAGGCGGTCTCGACGAGCCGCTGTCCGCGGCTGTACCCGCCCGCGATGCGCTCGCGAGGAATGGGTTTGGTGGTCATCGAAGGTCGTGCGGGAGGGTACGCGAAGTCGGCGCCGGCGGGCACTTGAAGTCTTGCGAAGGGTTGCAAAATGCAGCAGCGTGCGCCGCGTTCACCTTCTGGGAGTTGGCGATGGCAGACCTGTCGATCGACATGTGTGGGATCAAGAGCCCGAACCCGTTCTGGCTGGCCTCGGCGCCGCCGGCGAACACCGGCGAGCAGGTGATGCGGGCCTTCGACGCGGGCTGGGGCGGCGCCGTGTGGAAGACGCTGGGCAACCCGATCGTGAACGTGTCGTCGCGCTTCGGCGCGGTCGATTACAACGGTCAGAAGATGATGGGGCTCAACAACATCGAGCTCATTACGGACCGGCCCCTCGCGGTGAACCTCCGCGAGATCGCCGAGGTGAAGCGGCGCTACCCCAAGCACGCCGTGATCGTGTCGCTCATGGTCGAGTCGAAGGACGAGTGGCGCGACATCATTCGCCGCTCGGAGGACACCGGCTGCGACGGCCTCGAGCTCAACTTCGGGTGCCCCCACGGCATGTGCGAGCGCGGCATGGGCAGCGCGGTAGGCCAGGAGCCCAAGGTGCTCACGGAGATCACCGCGTGGGCCAAGGAGTACGCGCGCACTCCGGTGCTCATCAAGCTCACGCCCAACGTGGGCGACATTCTCGAGCCCGGCCTCGCGGCGGTGGCGGGCGGCGCCGACGGCCTGTCGCTCATCAACACCATCAAGAGCATTATTGGCATCGACCTCGACACGATGGCGCCCATTCCGCGCGTGGGCGCGGCGAGCACCAACGGCGGCTACTGCGGCCCCGCGGTGAAGCCCATCGCCCTGCACATGATCGCGGCGCTCGCCCGCGACGCGGGCATTCGCGTGCCCATCAGCGGCATCGGCGGCATCTCGAACTGGCGCGACGCGGCGGAGTTCATCGCGCTCGGCTCGACGAGCCTGCAGGTGTGCACCGCGGTGATGCACCACGGGTACAAGATCGTCGAAGACATGATCGCGGGGCTGTCGAACTTTCTCGACGAGCGCAACATGACCCTCGCGCAGCTGCGCGGCGCGGCGGTGCCCAACTACCGCGAGTGGGGCGAGCTCGACCTCAATTACAAGGTCGTGGCGAAGATCAACGCCGAGGTCTGCATCGGCTGTCAGAAGTGCGTGGCGGCCTGCCATGACGGCGCCCACCAGTGCATCTTTACGGGCCCCGACAACGTCGCGCGCCCGCCGCACGCGCACGAGCCGGGCCTCGCCCTGGCGCCCAAGCCCCTGGTGATCGGCGCCGTCGCGGGCGACCGCGTGCCGTGGATCGACGAGCCCGAGTGCGTGGGGTGCAACCTCTGCGCGCTCGTGTGCCCCGTCGAGGGCTGCATTACGATGGTCGAGCAGCCGCACCCGGCGGGCGTCGACACGTGGAACGATCGCATCGCCACGGGCCGCGACAAGGTGCCCGGCGGCATCTACGACGGCGCGCCGGGCTCGCACTCGCCGGCGTGAAGGCCCATCACACGTCGCCCTCGTCGCGGTCACATGTGACGCGCGCGCACAGGCCACCGGAGTGGCCGCTCCCCTCACGAAACACGCTTTAAAATGGGCTCTCGCGGTGGCGGCTCGACGCGCCGCGGGCGCGCGTTGCGCTCTGTCACACTGCGCTTCGGGCCGCCCCGCGCGTGGCACGCGCCGTGAAGAATGGACGCTCATGGAGACGATGAGCATGCGCAATTCGATCGGGGCGTTGGCGTTCGCGGCGGTGGCGGCGGTGGGCTGTGGCAAGAGCTTTCCCGAGCATCGGGGCCTCGAGGGCAACGCGATGTTCGGCGCCACGCGCAGCCGCGGGTGCGTGCCCGCGATCAACCTCTTCGGGGCGGCGCGCGCGGCGGGCTGCGCGCTCGATCGACCCTTTGCGACGGGCGTTCGCGAGACCATCGCGGTGGTGGTCGACGGCGACGGCGAGGACGACGCGCTCGAATTTCGCGCCCTCGACGGGAGCCTGCTGCGCGTCGACAGCGTGTCGCGGGACAACGCGTCGCCGGGCGGCGCACGCTACGACGTCGACGTGATCGCGCAGTCGCCGGGCGTTACCGAGTTGCGCGCCGTGCGCGCCGACGGGAGCCTGGTAGACCGCGTTCGCGTCGAGGTGGCCAACGCGACGCGAATCACGCTCGCGGCCGACACCGACGTCGAGGCGCCCGGCGTGCTCAGCGCCGATGGGGGCGAGTTTCGGCTCCGCGTAGCGCAGCGCGCGTCGATCACGGCGGTGGGCGTCGACGCGCGGGGCCGCGGCATGTTCAGCAATGACGCGGTGTACTGGAGCGTGCCGGACACGCGCGTCGTGACATTGAGCTGGGGCTTCCTCAAGGGCCCCATGATTCAAGACGACCGGGTGTACGTGACGGGCGAGAGCGCCGGCCGCGTGACGATGCGCGCGACGGTGAACGGCGTGGGGCGCGACGTCGACGCCGTCGTGGCGCCGTAGTCGCCGCGGGGCGCGTGGGCACTTCCACGGCGGCGCGAACGGTGGTACCTCCGCCCACCGCCATGGAAACCGTTCTTCACTGGATCAACAACGCCCCGTCGGCCTCGACGGGCGAGCGTACGGGCGACGTCTTCAACCCCGCCACGGGCGAGGTGCAGCGCAAGGTGGTGTACTCGACGCCCGCCGAGGTCGACGCCGCCGTGAAGGCCGCCAGCGACGCCGCGGAGTCGTGGCGCACGAGCTCCATCGCGAAGCGCACGCGCGTGCTGTTCGCGTACCGCGAGCTCGTCGAGCGCCACCGCGACGACCTCGCGCGCATGCTCACGCTCGAGCACGGCAAGGTGTTCTCCGACGCGCAGGGCGAGGTGCAGCGCGGCCTCGAGGTGGTCGAGTTCGCCTGCGGCCTCGCCGACCTCACCAAGGGCACGTTCTCCGAGAACGTGTCCACCGAGGTCGACTCTTACGCGATCCGTCAGCCCGTCGGCGTGGTGGCGGGCATCACCCCGTTCAACTTCCCCGCCATGGTGCCGATGTGGATGTATCCCATCGCCATCGCGTGCGGAAACACCTTCGTGCTCAAGCCCTCGGAGCGCGACCCGTCGGTGACCAACTTCTGCGCCCAGCTCCTGAAGCAGGCGGGCCTGCCCGATGGCGTGTTCAACGTGGTGCACGGCGACAAGGTGGCCGTCGACCGGCTCCTCGAGCACCCCGACGTGGGCGCGGTGAGCTTCGTGGGGAGCACCCCCATCGCGCGGTACATCTACGAAACGGGCACGCGCCACGGCAAGCGCGTGCAGGCCCTCGGCGGCGCCAAGAACCACATGGTGGTGCTGCCCGACGCCGACATGGACCTCGCCGCCGACGCCGCCGTGGGGGCCGCGTACGGCTCCGCGGGCGAGCGCTGCATGGCCATCTCGGTGCTGGTCACGGTGGGCGACGCGGCCGACAAGCTGCTGCCCAAGATTCGCGAGCGCATCGCCGCGCTGAAGGTCGGCAACGGCCTCGACCCCGCGTCGCAGATGGGCCCGGTGATCACGCAGCAGCACCTCGAGAAGGTGCGCGGCTACGTCGATCAGGGCGTGCGCGAGGGGGCGGAGCTCCTCGTCGACGGGCGCACCCTCAAGGTGCCCGGCCACGAGAAGGGCTTCTTCATCGGCCCCACCCTCTTCGACCGCGTGTCGCCGAAGATGGACATCTACCAGGAAGAGATCTTCGGCCCCGTGCTCTCGACGGTGCGCGTCGCCACCTACGACGACGCCGTGAAGCTCATCCACGCGCACCGGTACGCCAACGGCGTGGCCCTCTTCACCAACGATGGCGGAGCGGCGCGCAAGTTCCAGAACGAGATTCAGGTCGGCATGGTAGGCGTCAATGTGCCCATCCCCGTGCCCATGGCCTACTACTCGTTCGGCGGGTGGAAGCAGTCGCTCTTCGGCGACCTGCACATCTATGGTCGCGACGGGGTTCAGTTCTACACGCGCAACAAGGTGGTGATCTCGCGGTGGCCTGATCCTCGCTTTCGCGGCGTCGACCTTGGCTTCCCGCAGAACCGCTGACACCGTACAGACGCTGCGCAGCGGTGGTTCCTGTTGACCCCGCTTCGGCGCGCGATCTAGCGTAGCGGCCTGCGCTTTCGCGTAGGGGTGTTTCGCGCCTCTCCAATGGCTCCCAGAGAACGTTGAGACCGATGGCACTGGTGTCGTCCCGCACAGCCGCACGAATCCTCCGTGTGCTCCCGCGCGAGCGCATTACGCGCCTCGTAGGCCGCTTCGCCGAGCAGCCCGTGCCGCGCGCCGTGCTCGACCCCGTGCTCTCCGCCTACGTCCGCGCGTTCCATGTCGACCTCGACGAGGCCGAGGTGCCGACGGAGGGCTTCGCGAGCTTCAACGACTTCTTCACCCGCAAGCTCCGCGACGGGGTGCACACCGTCGACGCCGACCCCGACGCGGTGGTGTCTCCCGCCGACGGCCGCCTCGACGACGCGGGGCCCGTCGACGCCTCGAGCCGCTTCCTCGTGAAGGGCCAGACCTACGACGCGGCGGAGCTCCTCGGGAGCGCCGCCGAGGCCGAGCGCTACACCGGCGGCCGCTACGCCATCGTGTACCTCTCGCCGCGCGACTATCACCGCGTGCACGCGCCCGTCGACGGCTTCGTGCGCAGCGTGCGCCACATGCCCGGCACGCTCTACCCGGTGAACGCCATCGGCGTTGAGCACGTGCCGCGGCTCTTCGCGCGCAACGAGCGCGTGGTGGTGCACCTCGAGACCGAGCGCTTCGGCGACGTCGCCGTGGTGTTCGTGGGCGCCTTCATCGTGGGGCGCATCACGCTCACCTTCGACGGTCCCGCGCGGCCGCCGCACGGGGGCCAACCCGCCGAGCGCGTGTACGACCCATTGGTGGCGCCGCGCTTCGCGCGCGGCGACGAGCTCGGCGCGTTTCTGCTGGGCTCCACCGTGGTGCTGATGTTTCCGAAGCCCGCCGCGGGCGCGTGGCGCGACGATCGCGATGCGCCCTTCGGCGCGGTGCGCATGGGCCAGCCGATCGCCTGGCGCACGGGGGAGTGACCGGCTGATGAACAGCAATGCTCCCCGTCCGCTCGAGAGCGATCCTCCCTCCGCTGACGACGGCATCGCGCGCGCGCCCCGCGTCAGCCGCCACAAGCTCCGCCTGCCGAACGACCTTACGAGCATGGACGCACCGGACGATACGTTCTCCCCCGACGATGCCGCGGTGACCGATCGCGCGCTGGGGCCATCCCCGACGATCCCCTCGGCGCCGCCCGACCCCGACCCCGACGACGCCGTCGCGATCGACCTGCACATGCCCCTGATCCCACCGCCCTCGGCGGTGCCGAGCGAGGTCGAGGTCACGCTCGACACGGCCAACGCGGTCTCGCTCCCGCCGCCTCCGATGCCCGCCCTGGTGATGCCCGAGCACGCCCACCCGGTGAGCTCAGGGAGCATGCGCGTGGTCCGTCGCCGCGTGCGGGTGATCGGCGCCGAAGAGCCAGCGGTGAGCCTCACGCCAGCGCCCCCCATCGGCTCGCCGCAACCGAGCGCACCGTCGGCCGCCGTGGGCGTCGCC
>CANMAT010000172.1 GCA_947494865.1 Deltaproteobacteria bacterium | reverse complement strand
TCTACATCCCGAAGGACGCGCGGCGCTTCGCGCTCTCGGCCACGCAGGCGAGCGGCGGCTACGAGGTCACGCTGACGTTCTTGCTCCCCGACGGCGACAAGGTGGGCGCGATCGACAACGACCTCTCCAACCTCTCGCGCGAGTGCCACGCCCTCGGCGGCGTGATTCACCTCCCCAAGCACGTGAGCGCCGCCCGCGAGACCGTCGCGGCCATGTACACGAAGCAGCTCGAGGAGTTTCACGAGGCGAAGAAGTTGCTCGACCCCGACGGGCGCTTCGAAAACGACTTCTATCGCCAGTGGATCGCGCCGCAGGCCGACGGGGCCGCGGAGTAGGCTTCAGCCCTCGTCGCCGGGCTCGCCCAGCGTGGGCTGCGGCTCGGCGACGCGCGTGCCCGTCTCCATGGGAGGCGGCGCGGGCGTCTTCTGCAAGAGCGCGTCGAGGGCGAAGAGCGCCTCGCGCACGCCCTCTCCCGTGGCCGCCGAGACGCCGCGGAGGGTGATGCCCCGCGCTTCGAACTCGGGGCGCGCGAGCTCCCACGCGGCGCGCGTGTCGGGCAGGTCGATCTGCGACACGGCCACGATCTGCGGGCGCTGCGCGAGCGAGGGGTCGAACTGCGCGACCTCGCGCATGAGGGCGTCGTAGCGGCCCATGAGGTCGTGGTCGTCGTTCTGCATCGTGACGAGGTGCAGCAGCACCCGCGTGCGCTCGACGTGCTTGAGAAATCGAATGCCGAGGCCCGCGCCCTGCGCCGCGCCGGGGATGAGCCCGGGGATGTCGGCCATGAGAAAGCTGCGGTGCTCGTCGATGCGCACCACGCCGAGGTTGGGCACCAGCGTGGTGAACGGATAGTCGGCGATCTTGGGCTTCGCGCGCGACACCGAGGCGATGAAGGTGCTCTTTCCCACGTTGGGAAAGCCCAGAATGCCTACGTCGGCCAGGAGGCGAAGCTCCATGCGCAGGCGCTTCTGCTCGCCGGGCTCGCCGGGCTGCGCGCGGCGCGGCGCGCGATCCCACGGGGTGCAGAAGTTCATGTTGCCGAGGCCGCCGCGGCCGCCCTTGGCGACCACGATGGTCATGCCCGCCTCGTGGAGGTCGGCCACCACGGTGCCCGTCTCGATGTCGACCACGAGCGTGCCCACGGGCACCTTGAGCACCTTGTCGGGGCTGCCCTTGCCGTTGCAGTCGGAGCCCATGCCGTTCTCGCCGCGCTCGGCCTCCCAGCGCGGGCGAAAGCGGTACTCGACCAGGGTGTTCAACCCCGAGTCGGCGACCATCAGAACGTCGCCGCCCTTTCCGCCGTCACCGCCATCGGGCCCCCCGAACGGAACGTGAGCCTCACGGCGGAATGATACCGCCCCTTTGCCCCCATCTCCGGCCGACACGCTGATCTCCACTTCATCGATGAACTTCACGGTGACGCTCCTGCGGCGCGCGGTGTAGCACTACAATCGCCAGCGCTCGTCGGGAAACTGGCGTTGCATCTCCGCGCGGCGATAGCCTCCGCGGGCGTCGACACACCGTTCGCGAGCGAGCGAAACCCCCCCAACGATGGAATCGAACCTCACCCGCGAGACCCCCGACGACCCGAGAACGGGCTTCGTGCGCAGCCTCCCTCGCAAGATCGTCGAGATCAAGGCCACCTTCGGGGCGCTCATCGCCGACCCCCGCTCGATGCGCATGCGCGACGAGCTTCGCCGCAAGCTGCACGCGCTCTACACCCTCACGCGCTCGTATCAGCTTTCGAAGCTCTCCGAGGCGGTGCGCGCGTGCGTCGACATCATCGACGCCACGAAATCAATGCCGGCCCTCACGCGGCCCCACATCGACAGCCTCGCGGGGTACATCGCGTCGTTCTCGCAGTGCGTCGAGGCCGACACGCACGAGGCGTCTTCCCCCGCCGCCGCGGCGGCCCCGACGGGCACGCGCGAAGACGCCGCGCGGTCCGCCACGGTGCGCCTCTCGGCCGCCCCCGGCGCGCTGCCTCGCGGCTCGATCAAGGCCACGCTGCCGCCCGATTTCTCCGCCGCCCTCGAGGCGCAGAGCGACGCCCCGCGCATCTCGCAGGTGCCCCACCGCACGCTGCCGCCGGGCACCACGCTGCGCAAGGGCGCCGCGGTGGCGGCCCACGGCGCCGCCGTGCATGTGCTCTTCGTCGGGAGCTCCGCGCGCGCCAACGCCCTCCACGAGGCGCTCCCCTCGGAGGTCGAGCTCCTGGTGACGCGCTCGGCCGCCGACGCCGCGCAGCGCGCCCGCGACGTGGCGCCCGACGTGATCGTGGCCGAGATGGGCGGCGCCGCCGACGGGGCCGCGCTCGTCGCCACGCTGCGCGCCGACCCGATCACCGAGTTCTTTCCCGTCGTGCTCGTGGCGCCGCCGGGCGAGGGCTTCGACGCCGTGCGCGAGCGCTGCCCCGAGGCGGCCGACGTGGTCTCCGACGCCCTCGACGGCGCGGGCCTGTGGGACGTGCTGGAGCGCGTCCTCGGCGGCGCGGCGGCCTCGATGGTGAGCGCCCACGACTTCGGCGACGTGACCCTCGACGAGCTCACGCGCGCCCTCCAAGACGAGATCCGCCGGGGCATCGTCGGGGCCGCCTCGCCGCGGGCCCGCGGCGCGCGCATCCCGCTCGGCGCGGGCAACGAGGTGCTCGTGGCCGCGTGGGAGGCCATCGCGCGCATCCGCGAGGTGGTCGAGCGCCGCTCGCACGGCGCGGTGCGCTTCGAGCTCCCGACGGCGCCGCGGGGCCTGCCGGGCACGCACGTGGTCACCCTCGGCGACGACGTGAAGGCGGCCGTCGAGGCGCCGGGCGACGACCCCCTCCCGGGGCGCACCGTGCTGGTGGTCGACGACGACCCCGCGGTGGTGACCAACTTCACGGCGCTCCTGCGCGAGGCGGGCGCCGAGGTCACGGGCTGCGCGAGCGGCGCCGAGGCCCTCGCGACGGCGCGGCGCACGCGGCCCGACCTGGTGATCTCCGACATCGTGATGCCGGGCCTCGATGGCTTCGGGCTGTGCCAGGCCATTCGCCGCGACCCCACCCTGCGGCACACGCCCGTGGTGCTGCTCTCGTGGCGCGACGACCTCCTCGTGCGCATGCGCGAGATGGGCGCCCAGGCGCAGGGGTACCTCCGCAAAGAGGCCGGCGGCGAGGCCGTGCTGGCCCGGGCGCGCGACGCCATTCGACTCCGCGTGCGCATCTTGAAGCGCGTGACGGAGCTCACGGGCTCCGCCGAGGTGCGCGGGCGCCTCGAGCGCGTGGGCCTCGCGCCGCTCCTCCACGCCGCCGCGGCCGCGCTCGGCGACGCCACGGTGACCATCTCCGACCCGTGGAGCGTCACGGAGCTCCACGTGCGCGGAGGGCGCCTCGCGTCGGCGCTGCGCACCGCGCATGACGGGTCGCTCCTGCGCGGCGACGGGGCCATGGTGCCCGTGATGGGCGCGGCCACGGCGCGCTTCGCGGTGGCGCGTTCGAAGACCCACGCGCGCGAGAACCTCCAGGGCGACCTCGACGAGGTGCTCTCGCGCTGCGCGCGCAAGATCGTCGCGTTCGAAGAGTCGCTCACGGGCGCGAGCCTGCTCGAGGTGGTGCGCGTCGAGATCGACCGCGACGCGGCGCTCGCCTACGGCCGCACGCTGCCCGCGCGCATGAGCGCCATCGTCGAGCGCGTGGCGACGGGCGAGGCCCCGCGCGACCTCATCCTCCGCGACGCGATGGCGCCGGCCGACCTCGAGCCCCTGCTGGTCGAGCTGGCGCGGCGCGGGGCCATTCAGCGCGTGCTCGACGCGCGCGGCGACGACCTCACCGCCCTGCGCATGGCGTCGATCGAGAGCGTGGCGCCGCCGCCCCTCGCGGCCCCGCAGCGGCCTGTCGCCATCGCGCCCCGGCCCGCGGCGGCGAGCGCCGCCGACGACGCCGAGGGCGTGGCCTCGCTGGCCGACGCGGTGTTCCGCGAGCTGCGCGACTCGGTGCACGACGAGCCCCTCTTGCGCAAGCGCCCGTCGGGGGCCAACGAGGTGCCGCCGCCCCGCGCGACCCCCGCGCGCGAGGCGCCCGCGCTCCCGCAACCTCCCCCCGCCAACGACGACCTGCCGCCGCTGCCCGAAATGGGCGAGGCCTTCGAGCCGGTGAAGACCCCCGCGGCCCCGATGCCCGCGCGGCTCATCGCCGAGTCGATCCCGCGCCCCGGCGCGCGCGCCGACGAGCTCGCCCCCGACCGCGTCGAGACCCGCAAGGTGGCCCACGCCCCCGCCGTGGTGAGAGACCGCGACGAGCTCGCGAGCACCGCCCCCTCGACGCACGACGTGAAGCGCGCCTTCGCCGACGACGCGATGCTCACGCGCGAGCTCCCCGACGGCATGCTCGACGCACTCAAGGGCGAGGTCGAAGCGTCGACGCGGGCCGAGCGCAGCGCGCCCCTCACGCCGCGCGCCGCCACCCCCGCGACGCCGCCGTCGGCGACCGAGAGCGCCGCGCTGCGCGCGCGATCACCCGCGGCGAGCCCCGTGCGGCGCCCGCCGACGCCGCCGCCGCAGGCGCTCACAGCGAGGGCGGGCAACGTTCGCCCGCGCACGCCCGACGCCACGGGGCCGCAGAAGGCTCAACCCGACGCCACGGGGCCGCAGAAGGCTCAACCCGACGCCGCGCGCGCGACGCCCTCCGCGGCGACCCGCAGCAGCGCGCCCGATGCAGTACGCAGCAGTTCCTCCGACGCCCTACGATCGAGCGCCCCCGCCGCGGGGCACAGCGCGAAGTTCGAGGCCATCCGCAGCGCCTCCGACGACCCGACGCGCATCGCGGCGCCCAACGCGCGCAAGAGCGAGCGGGCGAGCGCGCCGCGCCCGGGCCCCGGCGGCGCGTGGTCGATGCGGCCGGCCCTGCTGCTCCTCGGAGTCGGCGCGGCCTTCGCGGGGAGCTACTACGGCGTGCGCTGGTACCTGTCGCACGCGGTGCCGCCGGAGACGGTGCTCCCGATCGAGGCGCCGGACGCGGGTCTCCCCCTCGAGGAGGCGTTCCCCGTCGCCGAGGCGGGCGCCGCGGCGGCGCTCGCGCCCGAGCCCGCGGTCGTCGACGCGGGTGCCCCCACGACGGCGCTCGCGGTCGATGCGAGCCCCGCGGGCGACGAGCGCGCGGCCACGATGGCGCTGCGCGCGGCCGGTCCGCAGGGCGAGTACCGCCCCGCGCAGGAGTACACCGACGGCGCGGTGCTGCCGCCGCGCGCGGGCCTCCTGGTCGTGCCCGCGGAGGGCGCTCCGTCGGGGCTCACGGTGCAGATCGGCGCGCGCGACGCGAGCGCGCCGCCGGTGAGCGCCGTGGTGCCCGAGGGCATGCACGCCGTGCGGTTCTCCGTCGACGGCGCGTCCCGCTATCAGCTCGCGACGGTGCGCGCGGGCGAGGCCCTCGTGCTCCCGGCTCCCGCAGGCCGCTGACCCGTGCGACGGCTCGCGACGATCGTGGTCGCCGCGTGCGCGCTCGCGGCGTGCACGTCGCGCCGGACCCCGGCGCCCGCGGCGAACACCGCGCCCGACGCCGCTGCGCCGCGCCAGCGCGCGGGCCGCGTCGACGAGGTGATCGACCTCACCGAGGTGTTCCGCGAGGGCGCCATCGACACGGCGGGCCCCGTGGTCGACCTCGGCGAGCGGCAGGCCGCGCCGTACCTCGTGAGCGCCGCGGCGCTGCCCACCGAGACCGTCAACGGCGACAGCTGGGTGAGCGTCGGCACGCGCCTCCGGCTGCGCGTCCCGCTCGGCGAGGTCGCGCCCGGCTCGGCGCCCTCCGCGGTGCGCCTCCGCGTGCGTCGCGCGTCCGCGCGGGGGCTCGCGCTCATGGTCGACGGTGTGCTCGTGCGCGCGGCGCCGCTGCCGCAAGACGGCGCCCCCGCGATCATCAACCTCCCGGTGCCGCCCGACCGCTTCACGCGCGCGACGGCCGAGGTCGAGCTGCGCTTCGGCGCCCCGCGGCCCGTGCCCGGCGTGCTCTCGCCCGTGGCCGCGCAGGTCGACTGGGTGCACCTCGCACGCCGCGACGTCTCGCCCGCGCGCGTGGCCGACCTCGTGAACGACGTGGCCGCCGAGCGCACCCCCCGCCGCGCGCTCACCTTCTACGCGCCCACGCGGCTGTCGGCGATGATGATCCTCCCGACAGGCTCCACGTGGACGGCCTCGATCGCCGCCGAGGGCCCCCGCGGCGCGCGGCCCGTCGACGCCGTGACGGCCGTGCTGCGCGCCGAGACCGACGGCTCCGACGCCATCGAGGAGCGCGTCGACATTCGGCCCAACCGCGCGTGGCACGACGCGGCGCTTGACCTCTCGCAGTTCGGCGGGCGCCCCGTGCGCCTCTCCATCGCCGCCGAGGGCGCCGAGGAGGCCCGCCTCGCGGTGGCCGCCCCGTCCCTGCGCCGCAGGGCCGCCCGCGCCGCGCCCGCGCCCGGCGCCGAGCCCGCGGCGCCGCGCGCGTCGGTGCGCCACGTGGTGATGGTCGTGGTGCGCGGGCTCCGCGTCGACCGCATCGTGCCGACGCTCTCGCCGCACCTCGCCGCGGGAGGCTTCGCGCGGCTCGTGGCCGACGGCACCGTGGCAGTCGCGCAGGCGCCGGCGCCGCGCGAGTTCTCCGCGCTCGTGAGCACCACCACGGGGCTCCCGGCGGACCTGCACCACGTGAGCGAACTCACCGACGCGCTCGACGACGAGGCCCCTACGCTGATCTCTACGCTCGCCGCCGCGGGGGTCGCGACGAGCGCGTACACCGACGACGTGGCGTGGGTGGGCAGCGGCGCCGACCGCGGGCTCCGAGACCGGCACCCCTGCGCGGCCGACGCGGCCACGTGCAAGCCCGACTGGATGTTCACCGCCGCCGCCGACGAGCTCATCGCGCAGGGCGAGTCGCCCTCGTTCACGATGATCATCACGCGGGCGGGCCTGCTCCCCCTCGACCCGGCGCCCGAAGACGTCACGGCCCTCGACCCGCGCCCCTACGAGGGCACCATGACGCCGTCGCGCACGGCCGTGTACGGGCTCCGCCCGCGCGCCGAGTCGGCGGCCATGACGGCCGTCGATCAGGAGCGCCTCGGGCTCCTCTACGACGCCTCGTTGCTCGCCGTCGACCGAGGGCTCGGGCAGCTCTTCGAGCGCCTCCACGACCACAACCTCGACGGCGACACCGCGGTGATCGTGGTGGGCGACCGCGGCGTGGCGCTCGGCGAGAACCGCGCCGTGGGCGACGGGCCCATGACCCTGGCGAGCGTGGCCGAGACGGTGTTCCTCGCGCGCGGCCCG
>CANMAT010000171.1 GCA_947494865.1 Deltaproteobacteria bacterium | reverse complement strand
GGTGCCCATCACCATGGCGCCGGTGATCTGCCGCTGGCCGAAGAAGTCGGCCACCATGCCGTTGGTGAGCGTGACGCGCGCGCCCACGGCGACGGTCGGCGCGGTGGCCGTGTACACGAACACGCCCGCGTAGTCGGTGCCCATGTAGCCCATGCTCATGGGGTCGACCTGGGCGTAGAAGCCCGTGCGCCCGACGGCGGTGACGAGTACGCCCGTCACGGTCACCATCGAGCCTACGGTCACAGTGCCGCGCTTGATGCCGTAGATGCTCGCGGGGCACGCGGCGCCCGCGGGGTTGGCCACCGTGGGGCAGGGGTCGCAGGCGTCGCCCACGGCGTCCATGTCCATGTCGGCCTGATCGGTGTTGGGGCGGTCGGGGCAGTTGTCGCGGTCGTTGACCACCGTGTCGCCGTCGCGGTCGTTGGCGTTGGGAACCATGCAGGTGGTGCCCATGTTCATCGGGCACGGGTCGCACGCGTCGCCCTGCATGTCGGTGTCGAAGTCGGCCTGGCGGCCCATGTCGACGGGGCGCACGGGGTTGAACACGCGCGGGCAGTTGTCCATCGCGTCGGCGACGCCGTCGCCGTCCATGTCGCCCGCCATGCTCACGCCGGCGTAGCGCGTCGAGCCCATGACCTCGGGCGCGGGGAGCGCGCCCATCGCGTTGCGCACGGGCAGGCACGACGGCTCGTTCATGGGCTCGCCGCAGAAGAAGAGGGGGTAGCGCCCGGCGTTGGCCGCGGTGAGCGCCGCGAGGTTGCGCCCGCCGAGCTCGCGCGCCACGCACACGCGCTTCATCTGGCCGCACACGTCGAGCGCGTCGCACATGGCGCCGCCCGCGAGGCCCGCCACCGTGGCGGCCTCACCGTAGAGGGCCGCGCCGCCGCGGAGCACGAGGGCCACGTCTTGCGCCGAGGCCTCGATCACCGCGCGGTGGTCGGCGCGCGCCGAGGCGTTGAACACCGCGAGGTCGGCGGTGCGCCCCACGGCGATCACGCCGATGGCGTCGTCCATGGCCATCGCGGCGGCGGCGTCGCGCGTCACCATGAGCCACAGGGCCTCGTCGGTGAAGAAGCGGTCGTAGAAGTTGCGGTTGAGCTGATCGGCGCAGGCCAGCTCGCGGAGCATGTTCATCGAGCCCGACACGATCCAGTCGGAGCCGAGGGCGATGCGCACGCCCATGCGGGCGTATTCTGTCACACGCGCCGTGTCGCCGTAGAGGGTCACGTTGGAGCGCGGCGACCAGATGAGCGACGCGCCGCGCGAGGCCATGAGGGCGATGTCGGGCGGAAGGAGCCCGACGCCGTGGATCACCGCGGTGCGGCTGGTGATGAGGTCGGTGGCGCCGCTCTGCACGCAGGCGAACTCGTTGCGGGCCTCGGGGCCGATGCCCTCGGCGATGTGGGGCACGTACGCGGGCGCCGACGCGATGGTGGCGCTGGTGTCGATGGCGGGGTAGGCGCAGCCCATGGTGCGCGTGGCGCCGTTGCTGTCGCCGAGGGGGAAGGTCTCGTAGCGCACGGCGGGCTGGTTGAGGCCCTCGAGCGACGACGCGCGGTCGAGGTTGCGCATGAACCCGCTGGTGCCGCCGGAGCCGTTCACGCTGGTGCCGCCGCCCATGATGAAGCGCAGCTCGCCCCAGGCCATCTGGTCGTTGGAGGCCGAGCCCGCGGACGAGAGGCGCATGTGGCCGCGCGCGCCGGTGCGCCAGTCGTGGCGGTGCTCGTAGCGCTCGGCGGTGCGGGTGTACGGCAGGTTCTGCGCGTACGTCATGTGGTCGTGGGTGTTGATGAGGCCCGGCGAGATGACGCCGTCGGGGCACGTGACGCGCGCGGCGTCGGCGGCGCCGGGGGCGCTCGCGCAGTCGCAGCCCACGCAGCGAATGATGCCCATGGCGTCGACGAGCACCTGGCCGCCGCGAAACACCTCGCCGGGGGTGAGCACGTCGCCCGTGAGGAGGGTGCCCGCGGTGCCGGGCGTGACGGTGCAGACGCTCCCCGCGGGGGCCGGGAGCGCGTCGCCCGCGCAGCGCGTGATGCGGGGCCCGCCGACCGGGGGCGTGCCGTCGGGCGCGTCGGGCGTGGCGTCGGGGTTCGCGTCGGTGGCGGCGTCGGGGTCGACGTCGGTCATCGGGTCGGTGTCGCCCGTTGGGGGAACGTCGCCCGTGCCGCCGTTGCCGGCGTCGGGACAGCCCAGCACGAAGAAGCTCGACGCGAGCGCGAGGAGCAGCGGGAGCCGAAGGGATCGCGGTGAAGTCATTTCGGTGGGCGCGTTCTACACCCACCGGCGGCCCCGTGACGATGGGGGCAAGCGCGCTACAGCTCGATCTGCGTGCCCAATTCGACCACCCGGTTGGGGGGAATGCTGAAGAACATGTTGGCCGGCCGCGCGTTGCGCGAGAGGAAGGCGAAGAGCACCTTGCGCCACCGCGCCATGCCGGCGCGGCCCGTAGTGAGCAGGGTTTCGCGGCCGAGGTAGAAGCTCGCGCCCTGCGGGTCGATGGTGAGCCCGAGGGGCGCGCACGCGCGGAGGGCGTCGACGACGTTGGGCATCTCCATGAAGCCGTAGGTGGCGATCACCTGCCAGAAGCCCTCGCCGAGCTCCTTCACCTGGATGCGCTCGGAGCCGCGCACCTCGGGCACGTGGCGCGTCTGCACCGAGAGGATGATCACCTTCTCGTGGAGCACCTTGTTGTGCTTGACGTGGTGCAACAGAACGGGCGGCGCGCCCTCGGGGTTCGAGGTCATGAACACGGCGGTGCCGGCCACGCGGTGGGGCTTCGTGGCGGCCACGTCGCTCATGAAGAGCTCCATCGGGAGCGTGTTGGCGAGAATGTGGCTGGCGAGCGAGCGGCGGCCCGTCTTCCACGTGGTCATCATGGCGAAGACGCCGCCCGCCACCACGAGGGGGAACCACCCGCCCTCTTCGATCTTCACCGCGTTGGCGGCGAGGAACGCCAGGTCGAACACGAGGAACAGCCCGACCAGCGCGACGCTGCGCCACAGGGGCCAGCGCCACTGGCGCGTGAGCTGAAAGAACAAGATCGACGTGATGCTCATGGTGCCCGTGACGGCGATGCCGTACGCGGCGGCGAGGTTCGACGACTCGCGGAACACCAGCACCAGCGCGATGCACGCGACCATGAGGAGGCGGTTGACCTCGGGGATGTAGATCTGCCCCTCGGCCTCGCCGGAGGTGTGCACGATGGTGACGCGGGGGCAGTACCCGAGCTGCACGGCCTGCTGCGTGAGCGAGAAGGCGCCCGAGATGAGGGCCTGCGAGGCGACCACCGTGGCCACCGTGGCGATGGCCACCATGGGGTACACGAGCCAGCCCGAGATGAGCCCGAAGAAGGGGTTGTCGCGCACGGCCTCGGGGCGCTCGAGCAGCGCCGCGCCCTGGCCGAAGTAGTTGCAGAGCAGCGCGGGAAACACCACGCCGTACCAGGCCCAGCGGATGGGCTTGCGGCCGAAGTGGCCCATGTCGGCGTAGAGGGCCTCGCCGCCGGTGATGCACAGCACCACGGAGCCCAGGAGCAAGAAGCCGTGCGAGCCGTTGGCTTGAAAGAACGTGACGGCGTGCACGGGGTTGAAGGCCCCGAGCACGGCGGGGTTGCGCGCGATCCACGGAACGCCCGCGGCCGCGATGCACACGAACCACAGGAGCGTGGCCGGGCCGAAGACGGCGCCGATGCCCGCGGTGCCGTGCTTCTGCGCGCTGAAGAGGCCGAGCAGAATGAGCACGGTGGCGGGCACCACGTAGGGGTGCACGCTCGTGGTGGCGACCTCGAGGCCCTCCACGGCGGAGAGCACGGAGATGGCCGGCGTGATGATGCCGTCGCCGTAGAGGAGCGCCGCGCCGAAGAGGCCCAGCACCACGAGCACCGCGCGCCGCTTGCTGCGGCTGCCCGCGGCCTCGGGGCGCCCCGTGACGAGCGCGAGCAGCGCGAGGATGCCGCCCTCGCCCTGGTTGTCGGCGCGCAGAATGAACGAGATGTACTTCACCACGATGACGAGAATGAGCGACCACACGACGAGCGAGAGGATGCCCAGCACGTTCTCGCGCGTGGGCTCGACGCCGTGCCCGCGCGCGAAGCACTCTTTCACCGCGTAGAGGGGCGAGGTGCCGATGTCGCCGTACACGACGCCCAGGGCGCCGACGGCGAGCTTCATGAGCGCGCCGGTGCCGCCCTCGTGGTGGCCGTGACCCTGCGCGCTCACACTCGGATGTGGCGCTTCGTCGGAGGAGGCGACCGCTTCTGTCTCGTTGGCCATGACGGGCGCGATGTCTACCCCCGCCCGCCCGAAGACACAACCGATACCGCGCGCCCCGCGGGGCCCCGAAACGCGGGCTAGAACCGCAGCGCGCCCGACGGTCGCACGGCGCACAGCCCGTCGGCGTTGAGGTGCCCCGACGCGCGCGCGCTGAAGGCCACGAAGTCGCGCAGGTCGTTGATGCCCGCGGTGCCGCCGGGGTCGAGCGAGAGCGCCATCGCGTTGCGCGCGGTGTAGCCCATGGTCTGCCCGCCGCGGTCGGCCACCGCGCGGCTCATGCGATCGCGGAGGTTGGTGGGCACCACGCCCATGAGGTCGTCGAGGGTGACCACGCCCATGGCGCCCGAGCCCATCGCGCGCGCGGCGATGGGGTCGAAGTGCAGGGGCGGGTCTTCGCGGCCGAGGGACTCCCAGAAGGCGTGATCCATGTGAAAGGTGATCTGCGCGCGGGCGCGGCCGTTGGCCGAGGGCTGCACGCCGGGCGCGCCGTCGGCGCCGTTGTCGGGGTTGTTGCAGTTGGCGTACGTCGACGGCGCGCCGAAGCCGAAGGAGAAGCGCACCGCGGTGGGGTAGTCGGCGAAGGCCGAGCCCGGCGTAGGCGCGGTGCCGCGGTAGGTGGCGGTGCCCTCGATGAGCTGCGTCCACCCGCGGGTCACCATGGTCTGGTAGGCGGTGAGGTCGCCCGCGTCGAGGTTGACGTTGGTGGCGGCCATGGTGGCGGCCACGGCGTCGTACGAGAACGCGTAGCGCACCGTCGGGTCGAGGGCGGCGCCGCTGTCGGCCGCGGTAAACACGAAGAGGGGAATGGCCGTCTCTTCGCCGCCGCCGGCGCCCGTGACGGGCCCCGCCTTCTGCACGTTGACGGCGTAGGCGCGCGGGTTGAGCGCCACCGCGCCGCCCACCGCCGCGGGGTCGCTCGGCGTGGTGCCGGGGCCGTTGAGCCGCACGTTCTTCACCGTGACGAGGATGCGCGTGAAGCGCACCTCCCACCCGTCGACGAACACGGGCTCGCCGTCGGGCGGCATCGCCGCGTAGGCGAAGCCCTGCTGGCCGAAGCCCTCGCTCGAGATCGACACCTGCACCGTGCGCGGCGCGTTGGTCGCCATGGTGAAGGCGCTCTGCACGGGCGTGGCGCCGAGCGTGTCGGTGCCCGGGTAGGTGGGTGCGACGCCCGCGGGCGTGGCGTCGGAGCAGCCCGCGCCCGCGAGGGCCAGGGCCGTGATGAGCGTGAGTACCGGTCGCGCCCACGCGGAGTGCGTGCGCGCAGCGAGCGTCGTGATGGGCATGTGCGTCTTCTCCGTCTGCGTTCAGCGGCGCGCCCTTACGCGCCGATGAGCCCTCACTAGTTCAATACGCAACTAGATTGCAATTGCATAGTTGATCCAACAGACCGCCTCGCACGGGTGCTGTTGGGTCACGGTGTCAATTGTATCGCAGATGCGAAAATGGGTGACATGCGCAACTGAGTTGTATTAGCGACTGTGATTCAAGATGGCCCTGGCGGGCCGACGGAGGAGAGGTTTCGATGGGTGCGACGGGCGACAGGCGGCTGCCGGTGACGGTGCTGTCGGGCTTTCTCGGGGCGGGCAAGACGACGCTGCTCAACCCCGTGCTGCGCAACCGCGAGGGGCGGCGCGTGGCGGTGATCGTCAACGACATGAGCGAGGTGAACATCGACGCGGCGCTGGTGGCGCGCGGCGAGGCGGCGCTCGACCGCGTGGGCGAGCGGCTTGTGGAGATGAGCAACGGGTGCATCTGCTGCACGCTGCGCGAAGACCTGCTCGTCGAGGTGGGTCGCCTCGCGCGCGAGGGGCGCTTCGACTACCTGCTGGTCGAGAGCACGGGCATCGCCGAGCCCATGCCTGTGGCCGAGACCTTCACCTTCCGCGACGAGGAGGGGCGCAGCCTCGGCGACGTGGCGCGCCTCGACACGATGGTCACGGTCGTCGACGCGTTCAATTTCTTGCGCGAGTACGAGGCCGCCGACGAGCTCACGGAGCGGGGCCTCGGGCTGGGCCCCGACGACGATCGCACGGTGGTCGACCTCCTCGTCGAGCAGGTCGAGTTCGCCGACGTGATCGCGATCAGCAAGTGCGACCTCGTCGACGAGGCGCACCTGAGCGCGCTCGAGGCGCTGCTCGCACGCTTGAACACCGCCGCGCGCATCGTGCGAATCACCCACGGCGCCGCCCCCCTCGACGCGATCTTCGACACGGGCCGCTTCGACCTCGACCGGGCGGCGAACGCGCCGGGGTGGCTCGCGACGCTCCGCGGCGACGCGCGCTCCGAGGCCGACGAGTACGGCATCGCGAGCTTCGTGTACCGCGCGCGGCGGCCCTTTCACCCCGCCCGCTTCTGGGAGCTCACGGCGCAGCGCTGGGAGGGCGTGATCCGTTCGAAGGGCTTCTTCTGGATGGCGACGCGCATGGACGATGCCGGCGCGTGGTCGCAGGCGGGCGGCGCGTGCAGGGTCGAGGGCGCCGGCCCCTGGGTGGCGAGCCTGCCCGACGACGAGCGCCCCGACGACGCCGAGAGCCGGGAAGAGATCGCCCGCGACTGGCAGGAGCCCTGGGGCGACCGGCGCCAGGAGCTGGTGGTGATCGGGATGCACGTCGACCGCGCCGCCCTCGTGGCCCGCTTCGACGCGTGCCTGCTCACCGACGACGAGATGGCCCTCGGGCCCGACGGGTGGCGCGCGCTGCCCGACCCCATTCCCCCGTGGACCGACGACGAGCCCGAGACGCGGGTGCTCTCGTGAGCGCAGCGGCGATTCCCACGCCCGAGCCCGCGGTCGCGGCGCCGGCCCTCGCGGGCGCGGAGCCCTCGTCGCGCGCTGTCACCGAGCTCGCCGACCTCGTGGCGATCTTCGACGACGGCGTGAGCGTTGTGGTGCTGCGCGGCGCGACGAGCGACCGCGTCGACCCCGCGGCCCCGTGGCTCGCGCGCGACCGCGACGCGCGCGTGGTCGTCGACCCTGCGGCGCAGGTGTTCGCGGGGCTGCTCCCGCCCGACGCGCG
>CANMAT010000170.1 GCA_947494865.1 Deltaproteobacteria bacterium | reverse complement strand
TGTAGCTGCCGCGGCCCGCGGGCGTCACGAAGGGGACGACCCCCGCGCGAAACACCGAGCCCTGAATGGCCCCGACGCCCGTCTCGGGGTCGAGCGCGTTGTACACCACGCGCTGGTAGCTGGCCTCGACGGCGAGGCCCGCGTGCTGGCCGAACCACACCATGGGGCGCGCCACCACGGCGCCCTCCCACAGCGCGCTGCGCGAGAAGACCCCCGGGTCGGCGTCGCGGAAGTACCGCACGTACGCGCCCGCCATCACCGCGAAGGGCCCGCGCTCCCAGTTGGCCGAGGCCGCGAGGCGCAGCTCGGTGGCGCGCTCCGACGTGCGCACCGAGTCGATCACCGCGGGCACGCGCAGGTCGCCGTAGGCCCCGAGGCCCTGCGACCACCGCGCGAAGAGGTTGAAGAAATTCGACCCCGAGTACACGCCGAACTGCGCGCCCACCACGTAGCCCGAGTCGCTCGGCATGAGCACGCGGTCGCCGCGCTCGTTGAGCTGGCGCACCCCCTCGGCCATCACGTGATACTCGCCGTAGAGCGAGAGCTTCATGCCCGAGCGCGCGGTGCGCCCGGCCATCCACCAGGTGGCCTTCGCGGCCGTGATGATGCGCGGGCGGTCGAGGAGCAGCGCCGTGGCGCCGCCGAAGCCGTCGCGCCCCGTCACCGCGATGGTCTGGAGCTGGTAGGGGTCGTCGAGGCGGTTCATGCCCACGGCGGCTTGCAGGGTGACCGCGTCGCCGACGTCGAAGCGCGCGCCGGCGCCCACCATGTTGAGGTTGTCGAGGGGCCACCAGTTGAGCAGGTACACGTCGTCGCCGCGGTACATGCGCGAGCCCGCCCACAGCGAGAGCGACGGGTGCAGCGCGCCCTGCTCTTCGACGTAGAGGTTGCGCACGGCGAAGGTGCCGTCGAAGCTGCCCGTGAAGTGAAACAGGTTCTCGTTGGCGGCGAGGGTGACCACCGCGCGCCACCGCGTCTGCCGCAGGCGCCAGTCGTAGTTGAACTGCACCTCCATGTACGGCGCGAGGTCGAGGCGCGTGCCGAAGGCGGTGATGTTGGCCGGTCGCCCGGTGCGCCCGCGCAGGTCGCTCGCGATGCCCACGCGGCCGTACGAGCCGAACGAGAAGCCCGTGGTGGGGCGCTGCTCGGGAGTCTCGGCGGACGGAACCGGGGCGGCGGGCGGCGTCGTTGCGTTGTCGGTGCCGGGCGACGTCGCGGCGGCCTCGGCGCCCGGCGAGGGCGACGGGGCGCCGGGCGGCAATGGAGGCCGCGCGGCGGGGTCGACGGGCTGCGCCCACGCGGCGCTGGCGGTCACGAGCGAGGCGAGCGAAACAGCAAGCGGCGAGAGGCGCACGGGTCGGGACGCTACGCGATTTGCCCGCCGAAATGCACGCGCAACACACCGCCCGCGCGCACCCGCGTCAGGTGACGGCGCGCTCGCCGTCGACCTCTTCGAGCTGTACGGTGCACAGGCCCGAGCGCTCGGCCTTGACGGCCACCACCTTGAGCTGCGTGCCCGGGGCGAGGAGGTACTCCTCTTCGCCCGAGAAGGCCGAGAAGGCGCGGATGCCCACGGCGCGCGCGGGCTTCACCTCGAAGAGCGTGCGCTTGCCTTTGGCGCCCAGAAACGCGTGGGCTACGGAGAGCTTCGCCGTGCACGACGACACGCCCCACCACGTGACGGTCGTGCCTACGGGGTACTGCCCGCGGAGGTCGACGCCGACGCCGCGCCAGAGGGTGCCGTCGTAGCGGGTCATCTTGTCGAGGGCGCTCAGGAGCAGCCGCAGGTACGGGTGCAGCGGGGCGGTCTTCGTGCGATCGGGGTCGCGCAGGGCGGCGTTGACGTGGCGGTAGAAGCCCGAGTCGCAGGTGTAGAGGTACACGGCCGCGGCCTCGTGGGCGTCGAGGGCGCTCGCTCCCTTCGCGAGGGCGCGCTGCGCGAAGGTGAGGGCCTGCGTGGCGAAGTGCCCGAGGCCCTGGATGCCCTCGGCGAGGGGAGCCACCGCGTCGGCGAAGGGGAGCACCGGCGCCGCGCGCACGCCCGTGATGGGCGCGAGCACCGCGCGCACCTCGTCTTTCACCTCCTGGAGGCGCTCGAGGTACTGCTTGTGAAGGTCCATCGTGTGGGCGATGAAGTCGCCCATGCGGTCGGCGTCTTCGGGGGCCGCGCCCGTCTCCGACGACTTGTTCCACCCTACGCTGGGGAGCCAGTCGACGTCGCTCCCGCCCACCGCGCGCAGGGCCTTGTTTACATCACCGAAGTGATCGCCGTCGCAGAAGATGTCGCCCTGCGCCGCAGGGTTGGGGTGATCGATGTGCCTCACCTGCACCGCGGGATACTTCTTCTGCATCCGCTCGACGGCGCTTCGAAGAGACTTCGCCGCGGTGCCCCACCACGCGAACACCACGCCCCGATGCTCCGCGGGCGCCTTCTGCTTGGCCTTGAGAATCTCTTCGACGATGGCCTCGACCACGGGGCGCCAGAAGGCCGTGTGGCGCGCGATGGCGTCGGCGTCGGCGCGCGTGCCGTCGGCGCTCGCGGTGAGGGCCGCGTTGAGCAGCAGCACCCCCTGCGAGAGAATGGCCTGAAACCACTCCGGGGGCTGCACGGCGGTGTTCTTCGCGAGCAGCGCGCGAATGTCGGCGATGGGCGTCGCCTTGGGGATCTTGTACTTGTTCATCGCCGCCGCCTTGATGATGCAGCGGATGCTCGTCACCTTGCCAAACTGGCTGTCTTTCCAGTGGTTGAAGGCGTTGTCGAACATGGCGATGCCCGTCGCCGACTCGACGCGCGGATACGGGTTCTGCCCGAAGATCACCACCTTCCACTTCTCGGGCGGATTGGGCTTGAGCGCCTGAAAGGTGAGCTCGCGCACGGGCACGATGTTGCTGTCGCGCGAGGGGCCGATGAAGTCTGCCGCGTTGGGGCGCGCCTCGATCACGGGCTTGAGCAGCGGGAGCCACGGCTCACCACCCCCCGCGAAGAGCGCGTCGAGCGCGAGGCCCGCGTTGCTCGCCGCCGCCGCCGCCGCGCCGCCGAGGCGACGGATGCGCCCCTTCACGCGGTAGAAGGTGTGGTGCGCGCTGGCCTCGAGCGCGTCGACCACGTAGTGAACGCCCTCTTCGCGCACGGCCCGCGGGAGCAGCACCTTGAGCGACGCGTCGTAGCCCGGCGCGGTGGCCTTCACCACGAGCTTTCCGCCCTCGCGCGCGCAGGTGAGGGCGACCCCCCCGTCGGCGCTCGCGGCCACCTCGAGGCCCTTCGCCGATCCGCCCGCGGAGCCGCGCGCGGCGAGGTCGGCGCGGCTGCGCGTGCGGCCCTGGTACGACTGATCGCGGAGGATCTTGCGCGTGTTCACGTCGAGGCGGCCGCGGTCGAGCGCGTCGGCGAAGTACTCGAGCTGCGACACCTCTTCGGCGATCTCGTACTCCTCGTCCATGCCCCGCGCGCGCTGGTCGGCGGCCTCTTGACGGAGCGCCTGCGCGGCGGCCTTCGTGTCGCCCGCGTCGGAGCGTGACACCGCGCGCTCCTTGGCGAGGGCCACCCGCACGCGGCTCACGCTGCGCGCGAGGTTGGGGTCCGGCGCCTCGGGCGCATCACCGAAGGGCGCGCTCACGGTGAGCCTCTCGCGCGTGCGCTTCGCGTTCGAAAGGGCCGGCGTGTAGGCGTACTCCACGTCGACGAGGGGCTGCGCGGCCTCGCTCGCGCGCTGCGCCGACACCGCGAGGGTGACCACCACGTGGCGGTCTTCGCCGCCGTACACGTCGCCGAGGTCGAGCGACACCGAGCCGTCGCGCGCCGGGTGGCCGACGCGCACGTCGTGGACCTCGCGCACCGCGACCCCCGCGCGCGGGCGCAGCGTGACCACCACCGACTGCGCGTCGATGGCCGTCAGGCTCTCGCCCTCGATGAGAAACACCTGCGTCGCGTCGTCGGGGGTCTCGATGTAGTAGAAGTTGCCCCGCGCCGCGTCGGCCATGCCGATCAAAAGGTCTTCTTGAAAGGCGTTTCCGAAGCCCAGCGTGGTGGTGACCACGCCTGCGTCGGCCTGCGCCGCCGACTCGGCGATGAGCTTCACAGGGTCGGTGACGCCGACGTTGGCCTGACCGTCGGTGAGCAGCAGCACCCGGCGCACGGCGTCGCCTTCGGCCTCGCGGGCGTGCTCGCAGCCCTTCTCCCACCCGCCGTGGAGGTTGGTGGCGCCGCCCGGGTGCACCGCGCGGATCTTCTTGATGATGGCGTCGGGGTCGGTCACGCGCTGCGGCGCCACGATCGTGTCGACGCGGTTGTCGTACACCACCACCGAGAGCGTGTCGGTAGGCGCGAGCTGCCGCACGAGGAGGCCCGCGGCCTCGGTGGCGTGCTTGAGGGGGTTGCCCGCCATGGAGCCCGAGCGGTCGATCACCACGCTCACCGCGAGGGGCCTCCGATCGGCGCGCCGCGCCGTGGTGTAGTCGGCCCGAAAGGTGAGCAGCAGGTCGACCACCGCGTCGCTGCCCGCGGGCAGAACGGGCTGCGTGAGTCCGTACGTCAGGTCCATGCCCGCAGGTGTAACGAAGGCGCGCGGGGGCTGTCGAGCCCCGCACGGCGTGTCGTGACAGGATATGACCGTGAAGGGAGACGGTGCGCGTTCAGCGCGCGGGCTGCAGGAGCACGCTGTTGCTCATGGCGCCGACGAGGTTCCACGCGTGGTTCTCGGCGCGGGCGGCGGTCTCTCGGTAGCTCGACACGCGGAGGCGCGCGTCGGCGGCGCGGAGGTTGGCGCGGTCGATGAGGGCGGCCTCGATGCGAACGGTGCCGTTGATGCGCGGCGTACAAATGATGGTGGGCCCCGTGCGCGTGGCCGTGTCGGGCTCGATGCGCACCACGGCGCTGGTGGCCTGCGCGCTGCTCCACGCCACCACGAGGTCGCCCGCGGCGGGCCAGGTGGTGACGGTGAAGGTCGTAGGCGCCGTGATCTCGACGGTGGTGGGGAAGCGCACCGTGCCCGCGAGGTCGGTCACCTGATCGTCGGGGCCGATCTCGTCGCCGCTCGACACGCTCGCCTCGCGGCTCGACACGAGCGCTCCGCAGCCGCGGAAGCTGCCCTCCCACGGGGGCGCGGCGCCCATCTGCGGGCAGAAGCCCGACACCTGCATGAGGGCTCCGCTCTCGGTGTTGATGCCGCCGGCGCACACCCACCGCTGGTTGGTGTACTCGGCCTCGGGGGGCGCCATGTAGAGCTTGCAGTCGCCGCTCGAGTCGGTGAGCGTGGGCATTTGCGTCGAGGCGCGCGTGGCGTCGAAGAGCACGAACGAGTAGCCGCACTGCTGCGCGGTGGCCACGCCGCCCACACGCGTCTCGACGCGCAGCACGAGGTTGCGCACCGCCTGGCCCATGGCGAACTGCGCGGGGTACGGCGAGGTGCCGCTGAGGGTGTTGCCGTTGCCGCTGGGGGCGGGCGTTGTTGTGCCGTCGCCGCAGGCGGCGAGGCAGAGCACCAGTGCGAGGGGGCGAAGGGCGTTCATTCTGCGCTCTCTTCTTCTTCGTCGGAGGTGTCTTGCGCGCCCGGGCGCTTGATGCCGAGGGCGCGCATCTTCTTGTAGAAATGGCTGCGCTCGAGGCCGAGGTCGCGCGCCGCGTGGGTGGCGTTGCCCTTGTGGTGCTCGAGGGCGCGCAGCACGAGGTCGCGCTCGGCCGACTCGATGAGCTTGTGCCATCCCACACCGGGCGCGTACGACCCGTCGCGCGAGCTCGCCGCCGCGCCCGCCACCGCGGGGAGCGCCATACGAACATCGTCTTCGGTGATGGTGTCGCCGGGGGTGAGAATCACCAGGCGCTCGACGAGGTTCTTGAGCTCGCGCACGTTGCCCGGAAACGGGTGGCGCACCAGGAGGGCGACGGCGGCGTCGGTCATGGTCTTGCGCGCGCGGTCGTTGCTCTTGCACGCCGCGGGGAGAAACGCGCCCACGAGGAGCGCGACGTCGTCGCGCCGCGCGCGCAGCGGGGGGATGTGAATGGGCACCACGTTGAGGCGATCGTAGAGGTCGGCGCGGAAGCGCCCGGCGGCGACATCCGCGGCGAGGTCGCGGTTGGTGGCGGCCACGATGCGCACGTCGACCTTGAGGGTCTTGGTGCCGCCCACGCGCTCGATCTCGCCCTCTTGGAGCACGCGCAAGAGCTTGGCCTGCATGGGCTGCGGCATGTCGCCCACCTCGTCGAGAAAGAGCGTCGAGCCGATGGCCCGCTCGAACTTGCCCTTGCGCTCGCGCACCGCGCCGGTGAAGGCCCCCACCTCGTGGCCGAAGAGCTCGCTCTCGATGAGCTCGTGCGGAATGGCCGCGCAGTTGAGCTTCTCCATGGTGCCCGCGGCGCGCTTCGACCCGTCGTGAATGGCGCGCGCGACGAGCTCCTTGCCGGTGCCGCGCTCGCCCGTGATGAGCACCGGCGCGCTCGCCGACGCCGCGAGGCGCACGCGCTCGCGCAGCTCGCGCATCACGGGGCTGTCACCGAGGAGCGCGCCCACGGGCCCGGCGGCCTCTTTGAGCTCCTTGATCTCTCCCTTGAGCCGCGCCACTTCGAGGGCGTTGCCGATGGCGAGGAGCAGCCGGTCGGTGGAGAGGGGCTTCTCGAGAAAATCTCGCGCGCCGAGGCGCGTGGCCTGCACGGCCATCTCGATGGTGCCGTGGCCGCTCATCACGATGACGGGCACGTCGATGCCCTGCGTGCGCGCGCGACGCAGCACCTCGAGGCCGTTCATCTCCGGGAGCTGCACGTCGAGGAGGGCGAGGTCGTAGCTGCGCGCGCCGAGGCGCTCGAGCGCGGCGGGCCCCGTGGCGGCGGTGTCGGTGTCGTAGCCCTCGACCCGCAGCGCGGTCTTCACCGTGCGAAGAATGTTGGGTTCGTCGTCGACGATGAGGATCGTTGCGCGGCTCACCGCTGACCTATACCACCGGGCGCGCCCTTGGAATCGAACCGTCAGCGCGGATCGCGACGGAGGCGGCGAACCGGGCGCGTTGCTGGCCCGCACCACCGGCGGACGCGCCGACGGCGGCCCCTTCGTGGGCCTCTCCGTCGCGCGCAGCGTGGGCGGCTTCGTGAGCGCGTCGACCTCCGCGAACGTCGCGGTGGTGCTCTCGGCGATGCAGGGCCTCGGGGCGCTCTCCGACGTGCGCGTGTTCTCGCTGGGGTCGCGCGCGCCGTCGTCGGCCCCTTCACCCCGAACCGCTCATGCGCCGAATGCCCTATCCTCCTTTTGGGGGGCACCTCTAGGCTCGGCGCATGGCGTCGTTCGAAGACAAGGCGATCCACTTCTT
>CANMAT010000169.1 GCA_947494865.1 Deltaproteobacteria bacterium | reverse complement strand
TGATCCGCGTCTCCTCGTTGGGGGTGAGTGTCAGTAGGCCGACGCGCTGCGCAGGGCGGCGCGGTGGCGCGCGTTCGAGCCGAGCCCGTAGGCGCGGCCCGCCTCCGACGCCGGGGCCATGTTCGCGAAGTTGGTGCTGTCGCTCTGAAACTGCGTGATCTGCGCCGCGCGCGCGGGCGAAGGCGCCGCCGCTTGAATGCGCTGGAGCGCCTCGAGGTTTCGCTGCGAGATGGCCTGCGCCTCGGCCACGCGCCCGTCGCGCCACGCGCCCACGGCGTCGAACTGCCGCGCCGCGATCACCGTAGACTCGGCCTCGCCGAACACCGCCGCGTCGCGCGACGCCGCGGCCTCGGCCTCGGTGGCCACCACGGCGAGGGCGAGCGCGCCCGTGTCGACGCTCGCGTCGCGCCCCTCGGGCACCACGTGCCACGCGACGTGGGCCGCGAGCGCGCCCGCGGTGGAGGCTCCCGCGGCGGGGGCGTCGACGGCGAGGTCGAGCACGAGGCGCCGCTCGTCGCCCGCGAAGAGCGCGCCCACCGGGAGCCGCACGGTCTGACCGCTCACCGTCGCCTCGCAGCCGTAGGCGCGCGTGAGGCGCCAGCCCGCGGGGAGCGTCACCTCGGCCACCGCGCGCTCGACCGTGGTGCGCGTGGCCTGCTGCAGCTCGCGCGCGAGAAACGCCCGCATCTGCGTGCCGTCGCGCATGAACTCGTAGTTGCCGCGGCCCGCGTCGGCGAGGCGCGCCATGTAGCGCTCGTCGTAGTCGGCGCCGACGCCGAGCGACGAGAGCATCACGCCCTGGTCGGCGCGGGTGCGCACCTCCTGGGCGATGGTCTCGAGGTCGCGGTTGGAGCCGTCGCGCCCGTCGGACATGAGCACCACGCGGCGCACCAGCGTGGAGGGCGCCTCGACGAGCGTCTGCGCCCCCATCGAGAGGCCCGACGGGATGTTCGTGCCGCCCTCGACCGCGATGGTGGGCACCGTCACGTGCATCTGCGCGCGCACGTCGCCCACCCGCGCGAGCGGCTGCACCACGCGCGCCGAGTCGCTGTACGTGACCAGCGAGATGCGGTCGTCGTCGCGCATGCGGTCGACCACCTCGAGCACCGACTGCTTCGCCTGCGCGAGCTTCTCGCCGCTCATCGAGCCCGACACGTCGAGCACGAGCGCCATCGCCACGGGGCGCGTCGAGCCCGCGGGCATCGCGCGGTCGTCGGCGGCCACGCGCAGCTCGGCGAACACCTGACGGGTGCCGTCGGCGGCCACGCCGGCCTGCGCGAGCGCGAGGCGACCGTGGGCCCAGGGGCCGCGAAACTCGGCGCGCGGCGCCTGCCCCGGCGCGGCGTGCGTCACCGTCGCGGTGCTGTGAGGGCCCGACTGCGTGGTGGGCGCGGCGCTCCCGTGCTGCGGCGCGCGCAGGAGCACGATGCCCCCGGCGGCGAGCGCTACGGCGCCTCCCGCGAGGGCGCGGGCGATCTTGCGTTGAGAGAGCAGGGCGTGAAAGTGGTTCATGGCGGTTCTCCTCGCGCGCGCGGGCCCACAACGGGTGCGCCGCTACGATCGCTCCCTCGTGCGCTGTGCTTGCGCGGGTGCGTCGTCGCGGCGTCGACCCTTCGCCGTCGCGCGAAGTGGCTCCGACGTAGCGCGGCGGCGGGCGATCTATGTCGCCGTGACATTTCCGTCAGTGTGGTCGCGGGCGGTGGCCCGCGCGGCGGGCGGGGAGGCTCAGTCGGCGACGGCGGCGTCGATGGCGGCCATCACGTCGGCGGTGAGCCTGGGCACCACCGCGAGCGCGCCGAGGTTCTCGCGCACCTGAGAGACGCCGCTCGCGCCGAGGATCACCGTGCTCACGTGCGGGTTCTTGAGGCACCACGCGATGGCGAGCTGCGCCATCGGCACGCCGAGGTCGCCCGCCACCTTCGCGAGCTTGCGCGCCTTCGCGATGCCCTGCGGGTCGAGGATCGACGAGCGCAGCCACTCCATGCCCGCGAGCGTGGCGCGCGAGCCTTCGGGCACCGCGTCGTTGTATTTGCCGGTGAGAAGACCCGAGGCGAGGGGGCTCCACGTCGTGGTGCCCAGGCCCAGGTCGCGGTAGAGGGGCGCGTATTCCTTCTCCACGCGGTCGCGGTGCAGGAGGTGATACTGCGGCTGCTCCATCACGGGCTTGTGCAGGTGGTGCCGGTCGGCGATCTCCCACGCGGTGCGAATCTCGTCGGCGCTCCACTCCGAGGTGCCCCAGTAGAGCGCCTTGCCCGAGCGCACGATGTCGTGCATGGCCCACACGGCCTCTTCGATGGGCGTCTCGGGGTCGGCGCGGTGGCAGAAGATCAGGTCGACGAAGTCGAGCTGGAGCCGCGCCAGCGATCCGTCGATCGCCTGCATGAGGTACTTGCGGTTCAGCGTGTTCTGCTCGTTGACGCCCTTGTTGATGCCCCAGAAGAACTTGGTCGACACCGCGTAGCTCGAGCGCCGCCAGCCCACCTTCTTGAACACGTTGCCCATGATGGTTTCGCTCTGACCGCGCGCGTACACCTCGGCGTTGTCGAAGAAGTTCACCCCGGCGTCGTACGCGGCCGTCATGCACTCGCGCGCCAGGTCGTCGTTGAGCTGCTTGCCGTAGGTGACCCACGATCCGAAGGAGAGCTCGCTCACCTTCAACCCTGCCTTGCCCAGCCGTCGGTATTCCATCGTTCGCTCCTCGTGTGCGCGCTCAGATGGTCGCGCGAAGCTCGTCGTTTCGCCCGCTCGCGGGGGCGGCTCCCAGCAGCGCCGCCGCGCATGGCATCAGCACGTCGCGCCGCGCCGAGGCCAGCGCCGCGCGCTGATCGCCCCAGGTCGCGAGGCCGTGCGCGCGCCACGTCGCGTCGTCGACCGCGGAGGGCGCCGCGAGGGGGCCGTCGAGGCCCGCCAGCGCCTCGGCGAAGGCCTCGCGCGCCGCGTCGCGCGCCGCGTCGCCGCCCTGCGCGACGCCCCACGCCACGAAGCGCCACGCGAGCGCCGCGTGCCGCGCCTCGTCGTCGGCGATGCGCGCGAGGCTCGCGCGCGCCTCGGCGTTCACGCACCCTTCGGCGCGCCGATGCGCGAGGAGGGCCGCCGTGGTCTCGCCCACGCACCCCTCGGCCACCGCCGCGCGCACCGCGCCCGCGAGGCTCACCGCGCCGAGCGCGCCGGTGACGTCGAGCGCGCCGGGGCCCGAGGGATCGCCGTCGAGCGCGGTGGCGACGGCGAAGCAGCGCCGCGCGTGGTCGACCTCGTCGAGGGCGGCGCGCTGCGCGTCGGCGACGAGGTCGGGCGGCGCGCCGAGCGCCAGGAGCTGCAGCGTGAAGCGCGCGAAGGAGGCCACCGAGGCGTGCTCCGTGAGGGCGTCGTCGCGCCACGCGCGGGCGAGGGCCGCGCGGGTGCCCGCGTCGAGCGCGGCGGGGGCCGTGCGGGCGGGCGCCCAGGGCGAGTCGTCGACGCAGGCGGCGCGGCGCGCGAGGCCGCCCACGAAGAACGGCCGACCGCAGCAGGCGCCCTCGCAGTAGGTGTAACAGCAGCGCTCGCCCTCGCGCTCGACGAGGGCCGCGGCGATGCAGCAGCCGTTGCGCACGGCCTCGGCCACGTAGCACCCGTTGGGGGCGCGGGGCGCGGTGATGGGGGGCACGTCGGCGCCCGCGTCGAAGGGCCCGCCGCCGCCCTGCGGAGGCGTGCGAATGCGGCTCTCGACTTCGGCCTCGGTGAGGCACTCGCGCGACGTGCGCCCCGGGCAGACCGGCGCGTCGGGGGCGGTCCCGTCGGGGGCGGTGACATCGGGCGCGGTCACGTCGGGCGCGGTCACGTCGGGCGCGGTGACGTCGGGCGCGCTCCCATCGGGGGCCGCGGCGTCGGTGGAGACCACCGTCGACGCGCAGCCGGCGAGGGTCGCGAGGAGCATGGCGCGCAGTTCAGACGAGTAGGTCATCGCGGCGCGGGATCGTACACGAAGGCCTCTTGTACGGTGCGCCCCCAGGGCCTTCGCAGCGACGAAGGGCTGCGCGCGAAGGCGTCGCGGTAGACCTCGGAGTATCCGAGGGTGGCGTGGCGCGTGAGCTTGCTCACGGCTTCGAGGTCGACGGCGCTCTCGGCGAGGGTGGCCGCCGCGAGGGGCGTGTGCTCGAGCGCGCCGGTGTCGTATCCCACGAAGAGCGTGAAGTCTGACCCCACCGCGGCGTCGCCGCGCATGAGCGTGGTCTCCATGACGTACACCCACACGACGCGGTCGGGCGACTCGCGCAGCCAGCGAAACAGCGGCGGCGTCTTGGCGAGCTCGGCGTCGACGCGGCCGCGGTTGCGGTCGAAGGCCACCACCGCGAGCACCAGAAGCACCAGGCCCGCCGCGGCCGCGCCCGCCATGAGCGTCAGCAGGTCGGGGTTGATCGGGGTCTCGGGGCGCGCCGTGGCGAAGATGAGCGCCTGCTGGTCGTACATGAGCCCGAAGCCCACGGTGCCGGCGGCGAGGCCCGTGATGACGAGCACCCACCCGAGGGCGGGCGCGTCGGTGAGGTCGGCGCGCTCGCGCCGCGACCGTGCGAGCCAGTGGCCCGAGAGGGGCAGCGCGGGCACGACGGGCGGTATCGCCTCGAGCTTCTTCGGCGGCTGCGCGCGCGTCGGGGCCTGCGCCTGCGCGCGCTGCGTGAGGGGCTTCGACGACGCCTCGGCGGGCGAAGGGACCCGCGCGGGCGCCTCGTCGCTGACGGCGGGCGGAGCCTCGTCGGGCGCCGCGTCGGGGGCTCCGTCGGAGGCCGTCTCGGGGGCGGGATCGTCGTCGGCGGGCGCGGGGGCGTAGGGGTTTCGGGCGCCGCGTCGCGCGCGGGCCTCGGCGATCGGGCGCGCCATGGGGGGGGCGGCGGGCTTCGGGGCCTCGGGCTTCGGGGCCTCGGGCTTCGCGTCGGACTTGGGCCCGAAGGCCGTGGCGTGCTGCGGGGGCGGCGGCGCCACGCCGTTGAGAATGTCGGGCAGCGCGGCGATGAAGGCCTCGACGGAGCCGTCGCGGGCGCGCTTGGCCGACACGCTGCGGGCGGGCTCGCGCACGAAGCCCATGAGCTCCTTCTCGGGCGTGAGGTCGCGCTGGCCGACGAGGCAGCGCACGGAGGTGTGCGCGTCGCGCTTCCAACACAGGGCGGCGGCGTGCTGCGCGTGCGGGTCGTCGACGGGAAAGGCGACCAGCACCCCCTCGAACTCGGCGGGGATCTCGCCCGTGAGGAGCGGGCGGCAGGTCATCGTGTCGATGTCGGTGGGGAGTTCGCCGAACTTGGGCGGCGACTGCGACCACGCGGTCATCATGGCGCCCGTCGCGTCGCGCTGGAGGCTGGCCACGAAGGCCGCCGGGTCGGCGGACATGACCGCGGGCAGCACCTTGCTGAAGAAGTTACGAAGCTGATGTACGCCCATGGAAGAGTGCTGTACCCGCCGCGCTACACCGCCCCTCGCGGGGGCGTCAAGTTACGGCGCTACCCGTCGAGGAGGCGCGCGGCGAGCTCGCCCTCGCGCATGTGCGACACCGCGTCGAGGCGCGCGAGGAAGCGCCCATAGTCGCGGTACCCCGGCGCCCCAGGGCCTCTGCGGAGATAGTAGTCGGTGATGCGCGTGGTGGCGAAGCGCGCGCACGCCGCCGCGGCGACGGGCCCGAGGCCGCGGCGCTCGGCGTCGGTGAGCGGCCGCGCGCGGTGGTAGGCCTGCGCGAAGGCGCGGGCGAGGGGCCACTCGAACGCGTCGCCCCAGCACCACGCGAGCAGCACCACGGCCACGTCGAAGAGCAGAACCCCCGAGCTGGCGCTCTCCCAATCGAGGAGGGCGAGCAGGGTGTCGCCCTCCCAGCGCACGTTGTCGCGAAAGAGGTCGCCGTGCACGATGCCCCGCGGCAGATCCGTCGGCGAAGGCGCGTCGAGCACCGCGCGAATGCGCGCGACGGCCGGGGCGAGCGCGGGGTGCGCGTCGAGGGAGACTCCGTCGAGGCGCTGTCGGAGCGAGGCCGCGTCGAAGCGGTCGCCTCCCTCGACGACGAAGCCCTCGCTGGCGCGGTGAACGCGCGCGAGGGCGTCGCCCACGGCGGCCATGTGAAGAGGCTCCACCATGCGTCGGCAGCGTTCGAAGCCGCCCATGGCTTCGAAGAGCCCGACGGGCTTGCCGGCCACGAGCACCGCGTCGGGGGGAGGGCCCTCGATGCGCTTGGGGACGGGCACACCCGCGGCGCGCAGGTGCGCGACGAGGCGCCACTCGAAGGCCACGCCGGCGGGGCGCTGCTCCTCGTAGATGCGCAGAAAGAACCTTCCGCGCGCGGTGGTTAGAAAGAAGTTGCTGTTCACGCTCCCGGCGGCGAGGGGCTCGACGGCGAGCACGGGGCCGAGGTCGTAGGCGAGGGCGACGCGGTCGGCGTCGGCGGGCGCGAGCGGTGTGAGCAGTGCCATCGGCGGGTGGCGGAGTGTATGCGAGGAAGAGGCTTCAGTCGGCGGTGAGCGCGCCGAAGCGCCGCTCGTACTCCGCGAGCTTCGCAGCCAGGGCGTCGGCGCGGAGGCGCTCCTCGTCGGCGCGGAGGCGCTCCTCGTCGGCGCGCTCGCCTTCGAGGGGGAGCACATGGCCTTCGCGGTCGATCCAGCGGAGCATCGGGGCGTCGACGGTGCCCACGCGGGTGGGGTGCAGCCCGAGCAGCAGGTCGAGGGCAGCGACCTCGACGCGCCCCTCGGCGTCGCGCGGGAGGGGGTTGTAGCGCCGCTTCTTGTGGTCGAGAAGGTACGCGTCGAGGGCGCCGCTCAGCGGGTCGAAGATCACGTACACGGGCACGCGGAGCTGGCGGGCGTACACGGTCATCTTCTCGCCGCGGTCGACGCGCTCGGTGCTCTCCGACACGAGCTCGATCACCACGTCGGGGCTGCGCCCCTCGGCCCACACGACCCAGCTTTTGCGCTCGCGCCGCACCGTGTCGAGCACCACGAACACGTCGGGGCCGCGAAAGCTGTTGTGCCGCACCTGCTCGGCGCTGAAATACACGAACATGTCGCCGCCCACGTAGAAGTCGTCGCGGTCGCGCCAGGCGAGCTCGAGCGACTCGATGAGCACGAGCATCTGGCGGCGGTGACGCTCGGTCTCCATCGGCACTCCGTCGCTGCACGGCAGCTCGTCTTCGCCGGGCGGCATCTCGGGCGTGATCCCCTCCGCGGTGGACATGGTCATCGGGCTTTACGCTCCCGCGCGGGAAGTTCCCACACCGCGCGACGGTGCACAATCGCGGGGCCGTGTTGGAGTGGCGCGGGGCCGTGTTGGAGTGGCGCGGCGCCGTGTGGGCATGG
>CANMAT010000168.1 GCA_947494865.1 Deltaproteobacteria bacterium | reverse complement strand
GAGCGCCCGAAGCGAAAGCAACTCGCGTCGAGAGCCCCGCGCCGATCGCGACGCAGGCGAGGGCCGGCGCGCCGAGACCTGACACGAGCATCCATGTGCAGCGCAGAAGCGGCTCCACCGCGTACAGGCCGCCGCCGAGTGCGCGCCACGCGACAACCAGCGCGTGCGAAGAGAGCACGAAGGTCGGGCGCCCCAGCATGAGCCCGCCCACGCGACCGGTGATCGACTGGATCACATAACCGAAAGAGTCCCAGTACACGGGACCATCGGGGCCCACCCACCACGCCGAGAGCGTCGCGCACGCGTACAGGAGCGCGAGCGAAGCGCGCGAGAGGGGCGAGGAAGAAGGCATCTGTGTTGACCTCGTGCGCGGCACGGTGGCACGATCGACCGCGGCCGGAAAGGGCGCAAAACACCGATGTTCAAGGACACGCTTCGCGAGGTCGTCGAGGGCACCGAAGGGGGCATCGCCGGGGTGCTCATGGACTATGAGGGCTTCGCCGTCGATCACTGGTCACGCGACGACGCCGAGATCGACATTCAGACCGTGGGCATGGAGCTGTCGGTGGTGCTCAAAGACGTGCGCCGCGCGTCCGAGCAGCTCGATACCGGCGGCATGAAGGAGTTCGTCTTTCACACCGACAAGCTCACGGGGGTGGTTCGCACCATCACCAACGAGTATGTCGTCGCGCTCGCCGTCACCCCGCAGGGCAACCACGGCAAAGGGCGCTTTCTGCTCCGCATGGCCGCGCCGAAGCTCCTCGCCGAGCTCGCCTGACCCGTCGCGTATCCCCCCGCCGATGAGCCCCGACCGTCCCCGCGTGCTGGTGTTGAACGGGCCCAACCTCAACCTGCTCGGCGTGCGGGAGCCCGCCGTGTATGGGCGCGCCACCCTCGCCGAGCTCGAACGCGCGATCACAACACACGCCCACGCCCTGGGCCTCGACGTCGAGTGCCACCAGTCGAACCACGAGGGCGCCCTCCTCGATCTGTTGCATGGCGCGATGGGGCGCTGCGCCGGGGTGGTGCTCAATCCCGGCGCGTACACCCACACGAGCATCGCCCTCCGCGACGCGGTGGCCGGCATCGCGCTGCCCGTCATCGAGGTTCACCTCTCGAACACCGAGGCACGAGAAGACTTTCGCAGGGTGTCGTACGTGGGCGCCGTGTGCCTCGGGCGCATCATGGGCCTCGGCGCGCAAGGCTACCTGCTCGCGCTCGACGCGCTCCGCGCGCACCTCGCCGCGCGATAGATGCGACGGTTACAACGGATTGCCCTCGCGGGGTTCGGTGTGCGAACCTCCGCGGCCTCCCAGTGAACATCGACATCGAGCAGATCGAAGGGCTCATGCGCGCCCTGAAGGCGCACGACTTCCACGAGATCGAGATCCGTCAGGGAGACGAGCGCATCACCCTGCGCAGAGGGGCCGGCGTCGCGCCCATCGGGGTGCCCGCGATGGCCTTCCCGATGGCCACCGGCGAGCGCGAGCACCCCACGGGCCTCGGCGAGAGCCTGCCGTCTACGGCGTCGCCCGCGGTCGATCCCGACCTGGTCACCGTAACATCGCCCCTGGTGGGCACCTTCTACCGCGCCCCCTCGCCGCAGGCGCGCTCGTTCGTCGAGGTGGGGAGCCACGTGCGAAAGGGCACCGTGCTCTGCATCATCGAGGCCTTCAAGCTCATGAACGAGATCGAGTGCGAGGTCGACGGCCTCGTCACCGAGATTCTCACCGAGAATGGCAAGCCCGTAGAGTTCGGCCAGGGGCTCGTGCGCATCCGGCGCGCGGGGTAACGGCGCCGTGTTCAAGAAGGTACTCGTCGCCAACCGCGGTGAGATCGCGCTGCGGGTCATTCGCGCCTGCAAAGAGCTCGGGCTGCGCACCGTGGCGGTGCACTCGACCGTCGACGCCGAGGCCCTCCACGTGCGCCTCGCCGACCAGTCGGTGTGCATCGGGCCCCCGGAGCCCAAGCTCTCGTACCTGAACATCCCCGCCATCATCGCCGCGGCCGAGATCTCGGGCGCCGACGCGCTCCACCCGGGGTACGGCTTTCTCTCGGAGAACGCCGAGTTCGCCGAGGTGTGTCGACGGTGCGGCATCACCTTCATCGGGCCTTCGCCCGAGGCGATGCGCGCGTGGGGCGACAAGGTGAGCGCCCGGTCCAACGCGGCGGCCTTCGGGCTCCCGATGCTGCCCGGGAGCGGCGTGCTCGACGGGGCCGACCACGCGCGGCGCGAGGCTGAGCGCGTAGGATTCCCCGTGATCTTGAAGGCCTCGGGGGGCGGCGGCGGTCGCGGCATGAAGATCGTCCGCGCGCTCGGCGACATCGAGAACGCGTTTTACGCCGCGCAGAGCGAGGCCATGGCGGGCTTTCGAAACCCCGACGTGTACCTCGAGCGCTTCATCGAGCACCCGCGCCACGTGGAGTTTCAGGTCGTCGCCGACCAGCACGGCAACGCGGTGTGCCTCGGAGAGCGCGACTGCTCCCTCCAGCGAAGGCACCAGAAGGTGCTCGAAGAGGCGCCCTCGCCGTCGATCACACCCGCCCTGCGCGACCGGCTCGCGGAGCTCGTCACCGTGGCCGTGCGCGAGACGGGGTACACCTCCCTCGGCACGCTGGAGTTTCTCCTCGACGAGGGCGGCGAGGCCTACTTCATGGAGATGAACACCCGCGTCCAGGTGGAGCACCCCGTGACCGAAATGGTGACGGGCCTCGACCTCGTGGCCGAGCAGATTCTCATCGCGGGCGGCGCGCGGCTGCGCGTGCAGGCCCACCGCGTGGCGCCGCGGGGCCACTCCATCGAGTGCCGCATCAACGCCGAAGACCCGGTGACCTTCGCGCCCTCACCGGGCAGGGTGACCGAGTACCTGCCGCCGGGCGGCCTCGGCGTGCGCGTCGACTCGGGCATCTATGCGGGGTGGACGGTGCCGCCCCACTACGACTCGCTGCTCGCCAAGGTCATCGTGCACGCGACCGATCGCGCGGGCGCCATCGCGCGCATGCGACGGGCCCTCGACGAGTTCGTGATCGAGGGCATCAAGACCAACATCCCTTTGCACCGGCGCATCCTCGATCACCCGAAGTTTCAACGAGGCGAGGTGTCGACGCGCTTCATCGAAGGTATGCAACGGTGACGGGCAGTGCTTGACGCTGCGCCGCGCGAACCACTACCGTAGGTTTTGAAGGCAATCCCCCGCGCCGGTCGCGCTACGCGCTCACGCACAGCGGTTGCCACCCGACAGTGAAAGGTCTCCCGAGGTGAGCGTCGACCGCCGTAAGATCGCCGAGACCGCGCTGGGCTTCGTCGCGAAGAACCAGTTCGACAAGGCGATCGCCGAGTACCAGAAGCTCGTTGCGTCGGATCCGGGCGACGTTCGAACGCTCTTGAAGATCGGCGACCTCCAGGTGCGCATGAACGCGCTCCTCGCGGCCGTCGACACGTACCAGCACGTCGGGTCTCTCTACGAGCAGCAGGGCCTGCACCAGAAGGCCATCGCGGTCTACAAGCAGATCCTGCAGCTCAACCCCGATCAGCTCTCGCTCTACGGCCGCGTGGCCGACCTGCACATCAAGCTCGGGCTCACCAGCGACGCGCTGCAGGCCCTCGAGCTCCTCGCGCAGCGGTACTCGCGCTCGAGCGACATGGACGGCCTCGCGAGCACGTACCGACAGATTCTCCTCCTCGACGGGCAGAACCTCGGCACGCGCATTCGCCTCGGCGAGCTCCTCAGCAAGATGGGCCGCGGCGACGAGGCCGCCGCCGAGTTCGACGTCGCGTGCAACCTGCTCGAGGCCGGCGGGCGCGTCGAAGAGTGGGCCCGCGTCGCCGAGCGCCTGGTGTTTCACCGGCCCAACAACATCGCCGTGTCGCGCAAGCTCGCGTCGTTCTACCTCGAGCGCAACGACGCCCGGCGCGCCCTCCCCAAGATTCAAAACTGCTACAAGGCCAACCCCAAAGACGTCGCCACGCTCGACCTCCTGGCGACGGCCTTCAAGGGCCTCGGGCAGCTCCCGAAGACCCTCTCGGTGCTCAAAGAGATCGCGCGCATTCACCTCGCCGAGGGGCGCCACCGCGAGCGCGCCGACGTGTACCAGCGCGTGCTGGAGCTTTCGCCCACCGACCCCGAGGCCCGCGAGGCCCTGCGCGGCAACTCGCGGCCCGGTTCGAAGCGTCCGCAGTCGGTGCCGCCGGCCCCCGTCGAGCCCGCGGTGATGCTCCCCTCCGCGGCCCCCGAGCAGGTGATGCTCACCGCGTCGGGGCGCCCCGCCAACGCCGACGTGGTCGAGGTGCAAGAAGACGCCCTCGAAGAGCTCACCCCCGAGGTCGACGAGACCCCCGAGGTCGACGAGACCTCCGAGGTCGACGAGACCCTCGAGGCCGACGAGCTCGCGTCCACCGACGCCGGCGAGGCGGTGTTTCACCTCTCGCAGCGCCCGTCGAAGCCCAGCGCGAACGGCTCGCACAGCGGCGCTTCGTCGCCGTCGATCCCCGGCGCGCCGCGGGCGCCGTCGGTCACCGTCGAGACCGACGAGACCACGCGGCAGCCGTCGATCCTGGGCCCCGCGGGGCTGCGCAGCCCCTTCGTCCCACGGCCCCCGGAGGCGCAGGTGCCCGCCGATCGGAGCGCCACGGAGGCCGCGAGGCTCCTCGGCGAGGCCGAGATCTTCATGAAGTATGGCCTCCGCTCGAAGGCCATGGCCCACATCACCCGGGCCGCCGAGCTCGAGCCCTCGTCGGTCGACATTCACCTCCGCGTGCGCGACTTCTACGCCGCGATGAACGACGCGAGCGCGGTGCTCCGCTCGTCGGTGCGCATCGCCGAGCTCCTCGAGACGGTGAACCCCGAGGCCGCCCTCACCGAGGCCGCGCGCGCGCTCGACATCGACGGCGAGAACCCCGCAGCCCGCGCCCTGTACGAGCGCCTGGGCGGCCAGTACGCGCCCGACGAGGGGGCCGAAGACGGCGCCCTCATCGACGAGGGTGAGGTGGTCGTCGACGAGGCCTCGGGCGTCGAGGTGCTGCCCCTCGCGGCCTCGCCCGAAGACTATTTCGCGCCCGGTTATGAGCCCGTTCAGTACGAGCACGGCGCCTACGCCGAGGCGGGCGACAACACCGAGATCGGCACCTCGCCCCTCGACGCGTACCACACCGACGAGCAGCTCGCGTCGCCGTACGCCTACGACAACCAGGGCATCCCCGTGGTGGTCGAGGCCGACCAGACCACGCGCGGCCCCTCGATGCGCGCGGGGCGCCGGGAGATCGAAGAGGGCCTCGACGAGGCCGAGTTCTTCGTGACGCAGGGCCTCTACGACGACGCGCGCACCACGCTGCAAGAGCTGCTCGAGGTGTACCCCAACCACCCGCTGGTGCTCGAGCGCCTCGACGAGGTCGAGCAGCTCGCCGAGGTGCAGGGCGGCTACGAGGTGAGCGACCCGTCGTACGCGCTCGCCGACAAGATTGCCGAAGAGGTCGAGAACCTCAACCCCCTCGAGGGCCCGCCCACCGGGCAGATCGACGTAGAGACCGTGCTCGCGCAGTTTCGCCAGGGCGTGGGCCGCACCGTGAGCATTGAAGACTGCGACACGCACTACGACCTGGGCATCGCCTACAAAGAGATGGTGCTCCTCGATGACGCGATCGCCGAGTTCAAGATCGCCACGATGAACCCCGCGCGGCAGTGCATCGGCGAGACGATGATCGGGCTCTGCTACATGGAGAAGGGCGACGTCGCGTCGGCGCTCGAGCACTTCAAGCAGGGCCTGCAGGGCCCGCAGCGCAGCGAGCGCGAGGAGCTCGGGCTCTACTTCGAGATGGGCAACGCGTACGAGTCGGTGGGCGACCTCTCGGAGGCGCTCTACTTCTTTCAGAAGGTCGACAAGCGCGACCCGAGCTTTCGCAACGTGCGGCAGCGCGTGGTGCGCCTTCAAGGCGCGATGCACGGCGTCCCCGAGGGGTCGCGAGGCCCGCGCCGCGAAGAGCTCGACCGATCGTTCGACGAGTACCTCAAAGAGTGACGGTCGTGCCGCGAGCGCCCGCTCCCTCGACAGGCCGCGCGGTCTGTGCGAAAGCCTCGGCGGCGTAACGCGTCATGGACTTCCTGAAGCGATATCAAGCGGCGCTCTTGTGCGTGCTCGCGCTCGGGATACCGTTCTTTCTGCTGCGCACCACCACGCGCGACCCGAGCCACTACGACGCGCTCGACCGCTTCATCATGCAGCCCGTGGGCATGGCGCAGAACATGTTCATCAACCGCGTGGCCGAGGGCGCCGCCGACGTGTGGATGGACTACGTCTACCTGGTGCAGGTGCACCGCGACAACGACCGCCTGCGGTCGGAGAACGCGCGCCTGCGCGCCGACGCGGCCCGCTACCGCGCCGACCACGACGAGAACCGTCGCCTCCGTCGCTTGCTCCAGCTCCGGGTCGACACGCCCGGTGAGGTCTTCGCCGCCGAGGTGGTGGCCAAAGACACCTCGCCGTTCTTTCGCGTGACGCGCCTCGCGATCTCGACGCCCGACCGCACGCGCATCCGCGCGGGCATGCCGGTGCTCACGTATGACGGCCTCGTGGGGCAGGTGTCGCGCACCTTCGGCGACTACGCCGACGTGCTGCTCACCGTCGACTCGCGCAGCGCCGTCGACGTGATGATCGAGCGCACCGGCGCGCGGGGCATCGTGCGCGGCACGGGCGAGCGCGACCGGTACTCGGCCCGGGTGGAGTACCTCCAGCGCACCGACGATGTGCGCGTGGGCGATGCGGTGGTCACCTCGGGGCTCGGGTGCCGCTTTCCGTCGGGGGTCATGGTGGGCCGCGTGGCGGCCGTGACGCGCCGCGAGTTCGGGCTCTACCAGGAGATCGAGATGGCCCCGGCGGTGAACTTCTCGCGGCTCACCGAGGTGCTCGTGATGGACAGCGAGGCCGACCGTCCGACCTGCCGCCCCGCCGCCACGCAGACCCCGCGCGGAAGGGCCGCCGCCGCCGCCAGCGGAAACCTCTGAGCGATGGCCAACGCGCTGCTCCTGGTGACGGGCGTGGTGATGCTGGTGCTCCAGGGGCTCATCGCCTACGTGGGCCCCAGCGAGTACCTGGCGCCGGTGCTCGTGCTCCCGATGGTGCTGTACATGTCCGTGGGCGAGTTCTCGCTCGCGCGCGGCGTGTCGCTCTCGTTCGTGCTCGGGTACCTCGCCGATGTGTTCGCGGGCGGCTCCATCGGCCTGTGGACGTTCTCGCTCGTGTCGGTGTTTCTCCTCGTGCGCGTGGCGGGCCTGAAGCTCTTTCTCCACGGCATGGTGTTTCAGGTGCTGCTCACCCT
>CANMAT010000167.1 GCA_947494865.1 Deltaproteobacteria bacterium | reverse complement strand
GCCTCGCTCTCGGCGCGCAACCCGAGGATCATCTCGTGCGGCATCACGGCCTTCGGGCGCACCGGGCCCGACAAAGACCTGCCCGCCTTCGACCTCACCCTGCAGGCGCGCGGCGGTGTCATGGGCCTCACGGGTGAGCCCGGCGCGGCGCCCGTCCGCTGCGGTGTGCCCATCGGCGACCTCGCGGGCGGGCTCTACGCGGCCATCGCCATCAACGCCGCCCTCTTCGCGCGCGAGCGCACGGGGCGCGGGCAGTTTATCGACCTCGGCCTCGTCGACTGCCAGGTGTCGCTGCTCTCGTACGCGGCCTCCAACTGGATGATGGCGGGTGACGACATGGGCCCCCAGGGCTCGGGCCACGCGCACGCCATCCCCTACCAGGCCTTCGCGACCGCCGACGGGTGGATCACCGTCGCCGTCTTCACCGACACCTTCTGGAAGGGCTTCTGCGCAGCCCTCGACCGCCCCCACTGGGAGCGCGACGCGCGCATGGGCACCAACGCACAGCGCCGCGCGCACCGCGACGAGGTGCTCGCGCTCCTCGCCGAGCGGCTCCGCGAAGAGCCCTCGGCGCACTGGCTCCCGCGGCTCTACGCCGAGGGCGTCCCCGCGGGCCCGGTGCAGCGCGTGAGCGAGGTGTGCCGCGACCCGCAGATCGTCTCGCGCGGAATGATCGCGGAGATGCAACACCCCGTCGCAGGCCCCGTCTGGGCCGCGGGAAACCCCATAAAAATGACCGGATGGGAGCACGAGACGCACCGCGCGGCCCCGACGCTGGGCGAGCACACCGACGCCGTGCTGCGCGAGGTGGCGGGCTACGACGACGCGCGCATCTCCGCCCTGCGCGCGCAGCGGGTCATCGCATAGCCGCCCATGTATGCTCCGCCGATGCAGCCCGACGCCCGCGCCACGCTGCGCTTCGCGCTCGCCTCCCTCGCGCCCCTCGCCGCGCTCGTCGTCACCGCGCCGCTGTTCCCGCGCGAGAGCCTCGCCAACCCCTTCGTCGCCTTCACGTGCGCCGCGCTCACGGTCACCCTCGCGGGCGTACTCGCGCCCCGCGCGCTCTTGAAGACCCCTCGCGCGGCGCTCATCTTCGTGCTCGCGGGCGTGGGCGTCTCCCTCGCGACGAAGGTGCTCCTCGGGCTCACCGCGCCCGCCGCGGGCCTCACCGGCGCGCTCGGCATCATCCTCACCGCCTGCGCCGTGGGCACCCAGGTGGGCGCGCGCGTCGAGTCGCCCGGGCACATCCTCCCCGTGGCGCTCCTCTCGGCCGCCGTCGACCTCTGGAGCGTCACCGCCGCCTCGGGGCCCACCCACGCCATCATTCAGCAGCCGTCGCTCCTGCGGCTCCTCACCGTCATGGCCGCGGTGCCCCCGTCGCGCGCCCCCGAGCCGCAGATCGGCTTCGGCGACGTGGTGTTCACCGCCCTCTATTTCGCCATCGGCGAGCGCTTCAACCTCTCATCGCGGCGCACCGCGCTCGCCATCTTCGGGGGAATCCTCCTCGCCGGCGTCGCCGCGGCTCTGCTCAACGCCCCGGTGCCCGCGCTGCCCGCGCTCGGCTTCACCATGGTCGTCGCGCACCCGGCGGCGCGGCGCGTCCCAGCGCCCGACCGCAAGACGGCCCTCTTTACGGGAGCGCTCCTCGTCGCGTCGATCGTGCGGGTCGCGGTGGTGTTCGCCCGTTGACGGGTCGTCGGTGCGCGCGGTAGAGCGCTGCGCAATTCGATGGCGCTCGACCTGTCGTGTGTAGGCCTCCCCACCGAGCCGACGGCCTTCACGTACACGTCGAAAGACGTCGCCCTCTACGCCCTCGGCGTCGGCGCAAAGCGCGACGAGCTCGACTACCTCTACGAGGGTCGCGGCCCGCGCGTGCTGCCCACCTTCGCGGTCATCCCCGCGTACCCCGCGCTCCTACGCGCGATGGCGCGCGCCGAGGTCTCCCTCGACAAGGTCGTGCACGGCCACCAGAAGGTCACGGTCCACGCGGCCATTCCGCCGTCGGGCACGCTGCACACCACGGCCACCGTGGCCGCCGTGTACGACATGAAGCGCATGGCCCAGGTCGTCGTGCGCACCGAGACGCGCGACGCCGACGGTCTGCTCCGCTTCGAAACCGAGTGGGGCATCATCGTGCTCGGTGAGGGCGGCTTCGGCGGCGAGGCGCCCCCCGGTCGCGAGGGCACCGTCCCCGCGCGCCCGGCCGACTTTCACATCGAAGAGGCCACCGCGCCCGAGCAGGCGCTCTTGTACCGCCTCTCCGGCGACGACAACCCGCTGCACGCCGACCCTGATTTTCCCCTCGTGCGCGAGCGCTTTCAGTCCAGGCCCATTCTGCACGGGCTCTGCTCGTACGGCTTCCTGGCGCGCGCGGTCGCGAAGGGCGCGTGCAACGGCGACGCGACGCGCATCCGTCACCTGTCGGCAAAGTTCTCCAAGCCCGTGTGGCCCGGCGACACGCTGGTCACCGACGGCTGGGTCGAGGGGTCCATGGTGTACGTGCGCACCGCGACCCGCGAACGCTCCGAGGTGGTGCTCTCGCACTGCCGCGCCGAGATCACAACGCAAGCCCCGTAGTCACGCAACCGCCCTATTTTGGAGGCGTCTCATGGCGAAGCTCTCTCGTGAAGTGGTAATCCTGTCGGCGAAGCGTACGGCGTTCGGCACGCTGTCGGGTTCGCTCAAGTCCGTGTCGGCCAACGACCTCGCGGTGCACGCGGCCAAGGCCGCCCTCGCGGCCAGCGGCGTCAAGGCCGAAGACGTCGGCCACGTCATCGTCGGCAACGTGCAGCAGACCTCCGCCGATGCCATCTACTGCGCGCGCCACGTGGGCCTCAAGGCGGGTCTGCCCATCACCACGCCCGCGCTCACCGTCAACCGCCTCTGCGGCTCTGGGTTTCAGGCCGTCATCAACGCGGCCGAGCAGATTCTCCTCGGCGACGCCGACGTGGTGCTCGCCGCGGGCACCGAGAACATGTCGCAGGCCCCCCACGTGCTGCGCGGCGGCCGCGAGGGCTTCGCCTTCGGCAAGGCCCCCGCCCTCGAAGACTCGCTGTGGTCGTCGCTCACCGACAGCTACTGCAACACCCCGATGGCCGTCACCGCCGAGAACCTCGCGGCGAAGTACGGCATCTCGCGCGAGCAGTGCGACCAGTACGCGCTCATGTCGCAGCAGCGCTGGGCCGCGGCCCACGAGGCGCGCCGCTTCGCCGACGAGATCGTCGCGTACGACCTCGTCTCGAAGAAGGGCACCGTGTCGTTCGCCGCCGACGAGCACGCGCGCCCGCAGACCACCCTCGAGGCCCTCGCGAAGCTCGGCCCCGTGTTCAAAAAAGACGGCGTCGTCACCGCCGGCAACGCCTCGGGCATCTGCGACGGCGCCGCGGCCCTCGTGGTGGCCTCCGGCGACTGGGCCCGCGCCCAGGGCCTCACGCCCCTCGCGCGCCTCGTGCAGTGGGGCGTCGCGGGCGTCGACCCGTCGATCATGGGCATCGGCCCCGCGCCGGCCATTCGCGCCTGCCTCGACCGCGCGGGTATGACGCTCGATCAGATCGATCTGGTCGAAGTCAACGAGGCCTTCGCGGCCCAGTACCTCGCCGTCGAGAAGGAGCTCGGCCTCGACCGCGCGAAGACCAACGTCGACGGCGGCGCCATCGCGCTCGGTCACCCCCTCGGCGCCTCCGGGGCGCGCATCACGGCCCACCTCACGCACGCCCTCCGCCAGCGGTCGCTGCGCTACGCCATCGGCAGCGCCTGCATCGGCGGCGGCCAGGGCCTCGCGGTGCTGCTCGAAGCGCTGTGAGCGCGTAGCTTCCTGCTCCCAGGCGCGCGCGATCGGCCCTATGATCCGCGGCCCTATGGAGCACTCGTCCGACGATCTCATCTACGATTGGAACGAAATCGGCCGCCTTCACAAGCCCTTCGGCGCGGTCGAGTTCTTCGACGAGACCCTGCGCGACGGTCTCCAGAACCCCTCGGTCAAAGACCCCACCATCGGCGAGAAGCTCGAGCTCATCCACCTCATGAGCTCCATCGGCGTCCACGCGGCCGACATCGGGCTCCCGGGCTCGACGAAGCGCGCCTACGACGACGTGCTGCGCATGTGCCAGGAGATCGTGTCGGCGAAGCTCCCGCTGCGCCCCGCCGCGGCCGGTCGCACCGTGGTGGCCGACATCGCCCCCATGGTCGACATCTCGCAGAAGGCGGGCGTCGCGCTCGAGGTCTACACCTTCATCGGCAGCTCGCCCATCCGCCTCTACGCGGAGAACTGGGACCTCGACAGGCTCCTCAAGTCGAGCGCCGAGGCCATCGATTTCGCCGTAAAAAATGGCCTCCCGGTGGCCTACGTCACCGAGGACACCATCCGCTCGCGGCCCGAGGCCCTCGCCGCCCTCTTCAAGAATGCGGTCGACCACGGCGCCTCGCGCCTGTGCCTCTGCGACACCGTGGGGCACGCCACGCCCGACGGCACGCGCAACCTCATTCGCTTCACGCGCAACCTCCTGGCCGCGATGGGCGCCTCGCACGTAAAGCTCGATTTTCACAACCACAACGACCGCGGCCTCGGCCTCGTCAACGCGCTCATCGCGGTCGAAGAGGGCATCGACCGGGTGCACGGCACCGCGGGCGGCATCGGTGAGCGCGTGGGCAACACCGCGATGGAGCTCATTCTGCTCAACCTCAAGCTCGCGGGCGCCCTCGACCATCAAGACCTCACCAACCTCATTCGGTACTGCGAGGTGGCCTCCAAGGCCACGGGCATGCCGGTGCCGGTCAACTATCCCCTCGTCGGCGCCGACGCGTTTCGCACCTCCACGGGCGTGCACGCGGCGGCTATTATCAAAGCCCACGCGAAGGGCGACGCGTGGCTCGCCGACCGCATCTATTCGGGCGTGCCCGCGGGCATGTTCGGGCGCTCGCAAGAGATCGAGATCGGCCCCATGAGCGGCGCGAGCAACGTGCAACACTGGCTGCGCGCGCACAGCATCGAGCCCGACGCGGGCCTCGTGCAAGAGATCCTCCGGCAGGCGAAGAACACCAACCAGATCCTCGCCGCCGACGCGGTTCTCGCTACGGTAAAGGCCTACCGCGAAGGCGCCGCGGGCGCAGTGTGATCGGGCGCTGACTCGATCGTCACGGCCGTCATCGCGAAGTACGCGAGCACCAGGCCCAAGAGCACCACCACCGCCAGCACCTCGAGGGGAAAGATCCCCGCCGCGCGCGACCAGCGGTCTTTGTAGAACTTGCCCGCCGAGCGCTTGTTGAGGCGATTCTGCACGCCCGCGAGAAGGTCAATCCTCGCGCCCTCGTCGGGCAGGGTGTGCGCCGGGGCGGCCTCGGCGTCTTGCGGGCCCGCGAGGCTCGAGAGCCCCACGAGCAGCGCGCAGAACGAGGCGTACTCCTTCGCGAGATCGGGGCTCGCCTCGAGGGCCTTCGCGACCTGATCGTGCTGCGCGGCGCTCAGCTCGCGGTCATGGTAGGCCGAGAACAGGTCGCGCACCTCGTCGTCGGTCATTCCGGGAGCTTCCATCCGATGCCTCGCTCGATGGCGTCGCGCAGCGCGGCGCGGGCGCGGTGGAGCCTGCTCTTGACGGTGCCGTCGGGCAGGCCCGTAATGGTCACGATCTCTTCGTACGAGAGGCCCTCGAGGTCGCGCAGCACGATGAGCTCGCGGTGGTCTTCGTCGAGGGCGTTGAGGGCCACGCGGATCTTGCCCTCGAGCTCGTTGCCCTCGGTGCGCTCGTCGGGCCGATCGACGCGCGCCGTCACCGGGCCGCCGCGAGACACCTCGGCCTCCGGCGAGTCGTCGATGTCGCGCTGGCCCTTGCGCCCGCGGCGATCGAGAAACTTCACGCGGTTCTTCGTGTGGTTCACCGCCACGCGATACAGCCACGTGCCGAGGCGCGAGTCGCCGCGAAACGAGTCGATCGATTTGAACACCGTGATGAAGACCTCTTGCGAGAGATCCTCGGCCTCGGTACGGCTCCCGAGCATGCGGTATACGAGCGAGAAGACCTTGTCCTGGTAGAGCCTCACGAAGACGTTGAAGGCTGCCTCGTCGCGGCGCTTGAGGCGCTCGACGAGCTTGCGCTCCGCGTCGAGGTCTAGGTTCATGGCAAACCGGTTCTCCGCGCGCGTCTCGACCCCAGGTTCAGCACGCGTTCGCACATACGCCGAGAGGGTCGCCGGTGTCGAGAGGTTCCCCTACGGCCTCACATGCTCCGGTAGAAGTACCGCACGTTGAGCATCAGGGTGGTCTGGCTCGCGCCGGCCACGTCTTGCCGCAGGGCGGCCTCGATGCCAAACGACGTGTCGACGTAGCCCGCGCCGGCCGTCACCGTGTGCACCGGCCCGCCGAGGCGCGTGTCGTCGTAGAGGTAGCCCGCGCGCACGGGCACGTGGGAGATCATCACCTCGACGCCGCCGTTGAGGCGCATGCGGGGCTCGGCGAAGGAGCGCAGGTCCCACACGTTGTCGACGATGATGTTCAGCGCCTCGATGGGGTTGATGGCGATGCCGCCGCCCACCGAAATGGGCGTGCGCGCCGTGTCGGGGTTGGTGAGCGAGTAGCCCGTCACCGCGAGGGTGAGAAAGCTCACCGGGCGCACCACCGCGCCCACGTCTACCGTGAGCCCGGCGTACTCCGAGCCCAGCGAGGTGTTCGTGTTGGCCGTGCCCTCGTAGTTGAGGTAGCGCCCCGTCACGCCGAGCGCGACGCCCTCGGTGAGCAGCACGCTCAGCCCGAGGCGCACGTCGTGGTTGCTGCGCGTGTCGCTCTCGTTGAGCAGCGAGTAGTTGTACGAGAGCGCGGCGCTCACCGTGCGAGTGCTGTCGACCACGGTGCCGCCGAAGCCCCAGCGGCTCACCGTGGGGTCGTACAGCACCGTCGAGTCGACGTGGTACACGCGCCCGAGGCTCATCGCCGCGGGGTTCGAGAACACCCCCGAGGTGCTCTGCGCGGCGGCCTGCGCGTTGCCGCCGAGCGCCATCATGCGCGCCGTCGTAGGCGTCTCCGGCGCGTTCGCCATCTGGGCGAAGCACTGCGAAGACGTCAACAGCGTGGCGAGCGTCGATGCGAGGGCGAGCGTGCGTCGGGCGTTCATCGGCGGGTGACATATAACGGCGGCCGCGACGCCGTCTATTTCCCGGCAGCGAATCCACAGGCTGTGGATAACCCCGCGCGGCGCCCGTCCACAGATCAGCGCGCGAGGCTTTTTTGTAGGCCATCGCTCACAGCAAAGCCCATACACGAAGGGGCTTCAGGGCTGTGGATAACTCCCTCGCCGCGAGCTCCAGGGGCGCCGCGGAGAAGCTTGCAGAATT
>CANMAT010000166.1 GCA_947494865.1 Deltaproteobacteria bacterium | reverse complement strand
GCCTCGTCGGCGCGCTCGTCGTCCCAGAGGAGGCGCGCGAGCTGCAGCCGCGGGAAGTACGCGCCCTCGTCGAGCTGCGCGGCGGCCTCGAAGGCGTGGCGCGCGCGGTCGCGAGCCTGCGCCGGAGGCACGAAGGGATCGGCCAGCGCCACGGATCCCCACGCGATGAGCGACGTCGCCGTGGGGCGCTCCGCGGTGGCGAGCGGGCGCAAGAGCTCCCGCGCCGCCACGGGGTGCTTGCGCGAGAACGCGAGCTCCGCGGTGACGTAGCGCGCGAAGGGATCGGCCGGCGGCCTCGCCTCGGGCGCGTACGCGTCGTCGGCGGCGGAGGGCGTCGTGGGATGAATCTCGGGCGGCACCGGGTTGGCCGACGCCGTGGGCGCTTCGAAGCGCGCGAGGGGGCGACCGTCGGGGGCCGTCACCGTGGCGATGAGCAGCGGCGAGTGGTAGCTGCTCGCGACCTTCACGCGCAGCGTGTGGGCGCCCGCCGCGAGGCGCACGGGCACGTTGAGCACGGTGCCCACGGCGTGGCGCCGCGGGTCGACGGTGCCGATGGTCACGCCGTCGAGCAGCACCGCGTAGGCGTTGGGCGACTCGACGTGCACCACCGCCTCGCTGTCGTGCGCGATGCGCAGGTCGGTGGAGGCGTAGAGCACGCCCGTCCATGTGATTCCGCGGCCCAGGTTGGCCGCGCAGCCGCGCGCGCGGACGGCGTACGTGCGCCGCGGGCCGCGGCCGGGGCCGAGGTCGTAGGCGGCCGCGAGGGGCGACGTCTCTTCGGGCCCGAAGCGATCGTCGAAGCGCAGCATGGGGAGCGGGCCGAAGGGGCCGGCGACGGTCCACGCGGTGACGCATCCCGCGGCCGCGACCCAGCGCGCCATGAGCTCCCCCTCGCCGCGCTCGCGGGCCCATCGCACGGCGCCCTCGACGAGGGCGGTGCGCGCGGCGGCGCCGAGGCGGCCGGGGTTCTCGATCACCTCGTCGACGAGCGCGCGAAAGGGCGCGTCGAGCGCGCGCACGTCGCCGCGCAGCGCGAGGATCTTGGGCGCCGCGGCCTCGGCGATGGCGGGGCCGAGCGCGTCGTCGGCGTCGCGCGCGGCGCGCACCGCGGCCAGGTACTCTTCGAGGGCGCCTTCGAAGTCGCCGCGCTGCGAGCGCACGATGCCCCGCGCGAAGCGCACGCGGGGATCGCCGGGCCGCGCCGTCGCGAGGGCGTCGAGGGCGGCGACGGCGAAGGCGTGGTCGCCGCCGGGGGCGACGAGCTCGGCGAGGGCGCGGTCGCGGCGGGCGACGAAGTCGTCGGGGCGCCGCTGCGCGCGGTCGCGGAGCGAGGCGAGGGTGACCGGCCCGCGGCGCGACGAGGTGGCCGTCGTGCCGCACGCGGCGAGCGAGAGAGCGAGCGCGAGGGTGAGCGGGCGCTTCATCGAGCGGCCTCCGTGGGGGCGGCGACGCGCACGGTCACGCGGCGCGCGAGGGCGTCGTCGACCGATTGCACGAACGCGCGAAATGCCGGGTACTCTTGCGGGGTTACACGATCGCGGGCGAGCACCATCACCCGGCGCACGAGGAGGGCGCCGGGGCGCTGCTCGACGGTGAAGTGCAACGAGCCGAAGGGGCTCGTGAGGTGCGCGGCGGGCGGCAGGTCGACCACCGTGGCGCCCGGCGGGAGGCGGATGGTGCGCGTCTCGTCGAAGGTGCTGGGCACGCCGATCACCACGTCGTGCCGGCGGGTCGAGCGGGCGCCGAGGCGCCGCGCGATGTCGACGGGGGCCACGGCGGCGAAGAGCACGGTGTCGCCCTGGCGCGTGCCGAAGGTGGGCGCGGCGGCGTCGTAGCTGAACTCCGCGGGGCGCTCGATGTCGGTGAGGTCGCCGGTGCGCACGGCGGTGACGCGCACGCCGGGGTAGTGCTCGCGGAGCTGGTCTTCGACGCGCTCGACGCGCGTGGCCTGCGCCTCGAGGGTGCTGCGCGCGCCGCCCGCGTCGGGGCCCACCACGCGCTGCGACACGCGAAAGAGCGCGCCGCCCGTCGACTGCATCGCCACCTCGGAGGTGATGGTGGTGACGTTGCGGTCGGGCGTGTACACGGGCGTCTGCATGAGCCTCGCCTCGCCGCGCTGATTCACCACGAGCACCATGACGCCCTGGTCGCCGCCGGGGAGCTCGTCCATTCCGCTGTGCTGCGCGGTGCCGTCGAGGAAGAGGTCGAGCGAGGGCACGTACGCGATGGCGTGGTCGAAGACCGCGAGCGACGCGGGCGACGTCTCGATGCGCCCGTTGCGGCGCGTGCGCACGAGGGCCACGGAGGCGTCGATGCCCGCCTCGCGCAGCATCGCCACGATGGTCGACGCCTTGTCTTTGCAGTCGCCGAAGCCGCGGGTGCACACCTGCGTCACCGGGTACGGCTTGAACCCGTGGATGCCGAACTCGAGCGCCACGTAGCGCGTGTGCGCGAGCACCCAGTCGTACACGGCGCGCACGCGGTCGCGGGGCTCCGTGAGGCCGCGCGTGATCTCGCGCACCACGCCGCGCATGCGGTCGTCGGCCACGAGCTGGTCGCGCACGAGGCCCCAGTACCAGCGGCCTACGTCCTCCCAGGTGCGGTAGGTGCTCACGTGCAGGTAGGCGGCGCGCTCGGTGACGCCCGGCGCGTGCTCCTCGGGGGGCAGCGCGGGCGCGTCGTCGACGGTGTACGAGAGCACGCGCGTGTCGCCGTCGGCGCGCTCCTCGCGGCGCAGCGGGCGACCGTCGGCGAGGGGGGCCGCGTGCACGAAGAACTCCCGCGCGGCGGGCGCGCGCAGCACGTACCGCCAGCGCGCGCGGGGCACACCGGCCTGCACGATCTCGAGGTCGCCGAAGTAGTCGGCGAAGGCGTTACGCGTAGACACATCATCGACGCGCCAGCGCACCTCGACCACGTCGCCGGGCGTGAGCCGCGGAAACGTCACCTGCACCACCCTGTTCGAGAAGTACATGCGCGTCGAGGGGTCGGAGTTGACGTCGTACTCCTCGACCTGCGTGCCCTCGTCGCGCGAGCCGTCGGGGTGGTGCACCCACGCGCCGCGCAGTTCGAAGCGCTGCGAGAGCGGGTCGTACTGCATGCTGTACGAGCGACCGTCGGTGGCCCCGTCGGGGTCGCGCACCTCGTAGGCCACCTGGCGAAACATGCCCGAGAGGCCGTTGCCGTAGACGGTTCGCACCGTGAGCTCGGTGAGCGAGCACACGTGATAGTCGACGCGCTGCGAGCCGTCGGGCTCGCGCCGCGCGAGGAGAACGGCGGCCTCTTCGGCGAGCGCCTCGTCGGGCCGCGCCACGGCGGGCTCGAGCGCCTCGAGGTGCCGTCGCAGCGCCGCGTCTTGCGGCCGCAGCGCGAGCGCCTGGCGCATCGAGACGCGCGCGTCGTCGCGGCGCGCGAGGCGCTCCTCGAGCTCGCCCTTGGCCTTCCAGAGGGTGGGCTCGTCGGGGGCCACGGCCACGGCGCGCGCGAGGGTGCCCACCGCGAGCTCTCCCTCTCCGATGGCTTCGAAGAACTCCGCGGCCTGCGTGTACGTGGGCAGCGACTCGGGGCGCAGCGCCAGGATGCGCTCGGCCTCGCGCCGCACCGTCGCGCGGTCGCCCCGCTGGCGCGCGTCGCGGGCCACGCCCTCGTGGGCCTCGACGTCGGTGTAGCGCAGCCGCAAGAGGGCCAGTCGCGTGCTCTGCGCGAGCTCCGTCTGCCCCGCGTGCTCGGCGATCTGGAGCCGCGCGCGCAGCACCTGCGCCGACCGCGGCGCGAGCGCGTAGGCGTCGTCGAGCGCCGTGAGCGCCGCGAGCGCGAGGCCCGCGTTGTCGAGGAACAGCGCCCGCTCGACGCGCGGGAGCACGAAGCCCGGGTCGAGGCGCTCGGCCTCGTCGAGGTACGGGAGGCACTCCTCGGGGCGCACGCCCACGCGGCGCTCGTGGCCCAGCGCGGTGAGCACGTGGGGGTCGCTCGGGGCGAGCGCGTAGGCCCTTCGAAGCGCCTCGAGGCGGCGGTTGCGGTCGCTCGTGAGGTCGGCGAGAAGGAGCCACCCGTGCGCGGTGTTGCTCGCCCGCGCGGCGCGCTCGGCGAGGTCGGCGGCCTGCGGGGCCGCGGGGTCGTCGGAGCCCGTGAGCGCCAGGAAGCGCGCGTAGTCTTCGACGGCCTGCGCGGGGGCCGCGTCGGTGACGGCGCGCTGCAGCTCGCCCAGCGCGCCCAGCGTTGCGGGCGGACGCGCGTTGACGACGGGCGCCGCCGCGAGCACCGCGGCCGCCGACGCGTCGAAGGCGAGGTCGGTGCGGGGCGTCCCGTCGGGTCGCGTGAAGCGCGCGAAGAACCCGATGCCGCGCTCGTCGGTGCACACCTTGAGGGTCACGCGGTTGGCGCCCGCGCGGAGCCCGACGGACACCCCCGCGCGATCGGGAAAGGCCCTGCGCACAGCGCTGTCGGCGTACACCTCGACGCCGTTCACGCTCGCGCGCACGGCGCCGCTCGCGCCCAGCCACAGCACCGACGGCTCGGCGCGGGGCGCGGTGACCGTGGTGGCCACGAGGGCGCAGGCGTTGACGCTGGGGCGCACCGCGGCGTCGAGGGCCACGTAGCCGTGCGTGGCGAGGTCGGGCATGCGGCGCCAGCGTACAGGGCGCTCTTTGCCTTCGAAGGGCTGCGTGGTGTCGAGGGCGGCGCCGGGGCGCTCCTCGGGGGTGAGCGGGCGGTTGAAGCCCGCGCGGCCCTCGTTGTCGAAGGGGCCCACCACCCACCACTGCGTGAGGTACCCGAGGCTCTGCGTGAGGGCCTCGGCCTCGCCGTGCTGCCCGAGGTCGCGGCGCAGCTCGGCCTCGATGTGGGTCGCCAGCGCGCGGCGCAGGGCGGGCACCGCGGGGCTTGCCGCGAGGGCGTGAACGCGCGCGATGAGCGCCGCGGGGTCGACGTGATCGCGCAGGGCGCGGAGGCGGAGCAGCGGGATCGCGCCGCGCGCGAGCGACCGCTGTGCGTAGGCGTCACGCGCGTGGAGGGCGGCCCACTCGTCGGGCGTGTGTTGCGCGCTCGCCGCGGCGGGCGCGAGCGTGAGGGCGAGGCACAGAAACCCCCGGGCGGGGCCTAGAGAAGGCTTGGACATCACGTTCATCGGTGGATAGTCTCCGTCGCCACCCGTGGTACTCGCTGGAATTCTCAAGACGATGCGGCCGAAGCAGTGGGTGAAGAACCTCTTCGTCCTCGCGCCGGTCGTGTTCGCGAAGAACCTGTTTCAAGAGCAGGTGCTGCTCCGGGCGCTGCTGGCGTTCGTCGGCTTCTCGATGCTGGCCGGTGCGATCTACACCATCAACGACCTGGTCGACGTGGAGGATGATCGAAACCACCCCACGAAGCGCAACCGCCCCATCGCGTCGGGGCAGGTGCCGGTGTCGACCGCCAAGACCGCCGCGGCGGTGCTCATCGCGCTGTCGCTGGCGGGCACGGCGTGGCTCGACCTGCGCGTGGCCGCCGCCGCCCTGGTGTACCTGCTCAAAGACCTCGCGTACTCGCTCCGCCCGTTTCGCTTCAAACAAGTCGCCTACCTCGACGTGGTGCTGATCGCGGCGGGCTTCGTGCTGCGCGTGGTGGCGGGTTGCTACGCGGTCTCGACCCCGTCGCACCTGGTGAGCCCTTCGCTCTATCTCCTCGGCTGCACGGCCTTTCTTGCACTGTTTCTCGGGTTTGGAAAGCGCTACCACGAGCTCCGCGTTAACGCTTCGAAGGCCCGCGACGCGCTCAAATCGTACTCGCCGCGCACGCTCAAGCTCACGCTCTGGGCCACCGCCTTCGCCACGGTGGTCGTCTACCTCGCGTGGACGCTCGACCCGCCCCCGCAGCTCGATTTCGCCGAGCGCTACCTGTGGACGACCACGCCCTTCGTGCTCCTGGCCATCGGTCGCTTCGTGAAGCTGCTCGACTCCGAGAGCGGCGAGTCGCCCACCGATGCGATGCTCCGTGATGTGCCCTTCGTGCTCACGCTCATCGCGTGGACGGGGCTCATTCTCACGCTGATCTACCGCCTGCGCCCGACCTGAGCGCAGGCGGTCACCCGCCGCTACGCCATCACGAGGTCGCGCAAGAGGTCGAGGCTCACGTTGCCGCACGCGAGCACGCGCGTGTGAAACTCTTTGAGCGTGCCCTTCTCTTCGCGCAAGAACTCGTCGCGCAGGGCGAGCATCGCGCGCTGGCCCACCTTGTACGAGATGGCCTGCGCGGGCCAGCCGAGGTACCGCGTGATCTCGCTCTCGGCGTGCTCGCGGGTCATGCCGCCGAACGACTCCATCATCGCGACGGCGCGTTCGAAGGTCCACCCCCCGCCCGCTTCGAAGGGCGCATCTTCGGGAATGGTGAGCCCCAGGTGCGACCCGATGTCGATCACCACGCGGCACGCGCGCATCATCTGGTTGGCCAGCATGCCGAGTTCGTACTCGGGCTTCTCGTAGTACCCGAGCTCGCGCATGAGCTGCTCGACGTAGAGCGCCCACCCCTCGGCGTAGCCCGAGTACCCGTAGGCCACGCGGTGCAATCGCGAGAGGTTCTTCGTGAGCGACACCTGAATGCCGCACTGCAGGTGATGGCCCGGAAAGCCCTCGTGGTAGGCGGTGCTCACCTCGTCCCAGTACGCGAAGGGCCCGTCGCCGTGCATCGAGTACCAGACCGTGCCGGGGCGTGAGAAATCCTCCGACGGGGGCACGTAGTAGGCGCCCAGGGCGCCGCCAGGCGGGGCCTCCTTCACGTCGATGCGACGGATCACGTCGGGGATGTCGAAGTGCGTGCCGTCGAGGTCGGCGAGGGCGCGCGCCTGCCGCTCGGTCATCGCGGCGAGAAAGCTCGCGCGGTCGGGGGCGCCGCGCGACGGGTCGCTCACCATGAGCTTCATCACGGCCGCGAGGGTCTCACCGGGCGCGATCTTCTCGGCGAGCGCGACCATCTCTTCGCGGATGCGCCGCACCTCGGTCCATCCCCACGCGTAGGTCTCTTCGGGGTCCGGCGTCGAGCCGAGAAACTTTCGCATCTCGCGGAGGTAGCGCGCGCGCCCCACGCCGTCGTCGGCCTTCGCGCGCGGGAGGTAGGTGTTCTCCAGCCAGTCGCCGAGCGCGCCGTAGGCCTCGCACGCGAGCGGCGCCGCGGCTTCGATGCGCTGCGCGAGCGCCGGGTCGTCGAGGTTGGTCTTGGCGAACGAGGCCGCGAGGCCGCGAAAGTACGATCGCTCTCCGCGGTTGGTGCGCGCCTGCGCGATGGCCGCTCGCACCTGACGGGCCGCGATAAGGTGCCCGGCTTCGAGGCCCTCGGCGAGGGTGCGGCGATAGCCTTCGAGGGCCGCGCCGACGCCCTCGAGACGCGCGGCGACGTTGGCCCACCCCGCGGCGCTCGCGGTGTCCATCGCGTC
>CANMAT010000165.1 GCA_947494865.1 Deltaproteobacteria bacterium | reverse complement strand
TCATCCCCAACAGCTGCCCCGGCATGACGTGCCCGGGCCGCGGCCTCTCGTGCCCCGCGGGCCAGGCGTGCAACCCGGTCACCTTCGTGTGCGAGTGCTCGCCGCGCTGCGCGGTCACCACGCCGGGCTCCATCGCGTGCGGCGTCGACATCCCCAACGTGTGCCCCGGCGGCCCCTCGTGCGGCACGGGCACCTTCTGCCCGTCGTCGCAGGTGTGCAGCAGCGGACGCTGCGGCTGCGCGGCGGGCCTCACCCTCTGCGGCACCCTCTGCATCGACCTCCGCACGGCCTCCACGAGCTGCGGCGCCTGCGGCGTGACGTGCGCCATCGGCCAGACCTGCACCGCGGGCGTGTGCCTCTGCCCCGCCGGGCAGACCGTCTGCGGCGGCCGCTGCGTGAACCCGCAGTCCGATGCTGCCCACTGCGGCGCCTGCGGCCGCGCCTGCCCCACGGGCCAGTCGTGCACCGCCGGCGTCTGCGGCTGCCCCGCGGGCACCAACTACTGCGGCACCGCCTGCGTGAACAACAGCACCGACCGCAACAACTGCGGCGCCTGCGGGCGCGTGTGCCCCGCCGCGCAGTCGTGCGTGGGCGGCACCTGCGCCTGCCCCGGCAGCACCACCCTCTGCGGCTCGGTGTGCGCCAACGTCAGCTCCGACGCTGCCAACTGCGGCGCGTGCGGCAACGTGTGCCCCGCGGGCCAGCCCTGCCTCGCGGGCGTGTGCGCCTGCCCGGCGGGCCAGCGCTACTGCTCCGGGCGCTGCGCCAACACGGCGGTCGACGCCAGCAACTGCGGCGCCTGCGGCGTCACCTGCGGCCCCTCGCAGGTGTGCACCGCCGGGGCGTGCACATGCCCCGCCGGCAGCGTCACCTGCGGCACCACCTGCGTGAACACCGCCACCGATTCGAACAACTGCGGCGCCTGCGGCACCCGCTGCCCCGCGGGCACGTCGTGCTCCACGGGCCGCTGCCTGTGCCCCTCGGGCACCACCTCGTGCAGCGGCGTGTGCGTCGACACCGCGCGCGACAACACCAACTGCGGCGCCTGCGGCACGCGCTGCCCCGCGGGCACCACCTGCTCCGCGGGGCGCTGCGCCTGCCCGGCGGGCCTCACCCTCTGCGGCACCACGTGCGTCAACACCGCCACCGACCGTAACAACTGCGGCGCGTGCAGCACCGTCTGCACCTCGACGCAGAGCTGCACCGCGGGCGCGTGCGTGTGCTCGCTCACCTGCGCGAGCGCGCCGTCGCCCGACGGCGTCACCTGCGGCACCACCATCCCCAACCCCTGCGGCGCGGGCGCGTCGTGCGGCACCGGGCGGCGGTGCCCCACGGGGCAGGCCTGCGACGCGGCCATCAACGCGTGCCGCTGCGTGCCCTCGTGCCCCGCGTCGGCCACGTGCAACCAGACCGACGGCTGCGGCGGCTACTGCCCCGGCACCTGCCCCTCGGGCAGCACGTGCAGCCGCAGCACCAACCCCGCGACGCCTACGCAGTACCAGTGCGCGCCCTCGTCGTGCCCCGGCGGCTGCGCCTGCGGCATGATCTGCGTCTCGGGCTCCTGCGCCGCCCTCTGCGGCCGCGGTCAGACCCTCTGCGGCTGCGGCCAGTGCTGCGCCAGCGGAGAGAGCTGCATCGGCACCACCTGCGTGCCGCTGCCTCCCTGACCCGCGTCTCACCTTCGTCTCAGGGCTGCGCGCGTCGTCGTCGCCGCAGCCCTTCGCTGTAGCGATTTTGTGCGAGCGGAGGGTGCGCGTGCGGTAGCGTCGTCGGCACCTCATGCGCGCATGGCTTCGCACGCTCTCGGCCGCGCTCGCCCTCGCGGGTTGCGTCGGCGAGCCCCCTGCCCCGACGGCTCCCGACGCGGCCCCTGACGCGGCCCTCGACGAGATCGCTGACGCGGCCCCCGACGCGCCCGGCGACGCCGCGAGCGCGCGCGACGGCGGCTCGCTCCTCGTGCGCGCGACCTGCGCGGCGGGCGCGGCGCCGGGGCCCTCGCCGCTGCGCCGCCTCACGCACGCCGAGTACGACCGCACGGTGCGCGACCTCCTGGGCACCGCGCAGCGGCCCGCGAGCGCCTTCGACCCGCAGCTCCGCGAGGGCACGCTCGACACCGACGTGAGCAACCTCACGGTGTCGCCCTCGCTCCTCGCCCGCTACCTCGACGCGGCCGACGCCCTCGCCGTCGAGGCCACCGCCAACGCCGCCGCGGTCACCCGGCTCATGGGCTGCGACCCGGCGATGGGCGTCGAGGCCGCGTGCGTCGATCAGTTCGTGGCGGCCTTCGCGACGCGCGCCTACCGCCGCCCGCCGAGCGCCGACGAGCGCGTGGCGCTGCGCGCGCGCTTCGACGCGGGGCGCGCCGCGGGCGGCAACGTCGCGAGCGGCGCGCGGGCGGTGGTGCGCGCGGCGGTGTCTTCGCCGCTGTTCCTCTACCGCATCGAGGTGGGCGACGGGCGCCCCGCGGGCGGCCGCGCGCGCCTCACCCCGTGGGAGGTCGCCACGCGACTCTCGTACCTCGCGCGCGGCACCATGCCCGACGCGGCCCTCTTCGACGCCGCGTCGCGCAACCTCCTCGCCACGCCCGCCGAGCGCGCGGCGCAGGTGCGTCGGCTCCTGCGGGCGGCCGACATGACCGCGCCGCACCCCGACGCGCGCGACGTCGTGCGGCGCTTCCACGCGCAGTGGTGGGGCCTCGGCCCCCTCGACGCGATGATCGAGCGCCCCGACGGTCAGCGCGACGCCGCGCGCTACCCCGAGTTCAACGCCGACCTCGCGCGCTCGATGCGCGAAGAGACGCTGCGCTTCGGCGACGCGCTGGTGTTCGAAGCGGGCCGCGTGAGCGACCTCCTGGGGGCGTCGTACAGCTTCCTCGACGCGCGCACGGCGCGGCTCTACGGCATCGCGGGCGCCTTCGACGGCACCTTCCGCCGCGTCACGCTCCCGGCGGCGCAGCGCGCGGGCCTCCTCACGCACGCGAGCCTCCTCACGGTGAACGCCGGCGGCGCCGTGGCGTCGCCCATCAAGCGCGGGGTCTTCGTGCTCGACCGCGTGCTCTGCGCGCCGCCGCAGCCCGTGCCGGGCGGCGTCAACAACGTGCCCCCCGCGCCCGACACCACGCGCAGCAACCGCGCGCGCTTCGCAGCGCACACACAAGACTCGTACTGCGCGAGCTGCCACGCCCGCATCGACCCGCTGGGCTTCACCTTCGAACACTACGACGCCATCGGGCGCTGGCAGAGCGTCGAGAACGGCGCGCCCATCGACGCGCGCGGCGGCGCCGAGGTCGACGGCGTGGCCCTCGCGGTCGACGACGCCGTCGGCTTCGCGGCGCGCGCGGCCGCGAGCAATCAGGTGCGCGACTGCGCCGTGCAGTGGTGGTTTCGCCACGCGAGCGGGCGCGCGCCCACGGAGGCCGACGCGTGCGCCCTCGCGGCCATGCGCGGCGCCCTCACGGCCACCGATCGACACTTCGAAGCCATGCTCGTCGCGCTCGTGAGCGCCGACGATTTCGTCACCCGCGCGGCCGCGAACTGACCACACTCCCCGCCCCGAAGGATCGCACGCCATGGCACCCCGCACGCTCTCTCGAAGGGACATTCTCCGCGGCCTCGGCGGCGCCGCCATCGCGCTCCCGTGGCTCGACGCGATGGGCTGCAAGGTCGACGCGCCCGCCCCCTACGACGCCACGGTGACGCCCGACGCGATCCCCGCCGAGGGGCCCGACGCGACCCTCGCCGACGCGGCCTACGACGCCGCGCAGGCCGACGCGGCGCGCATGCGCGACGGCGTAGGGCCCCGGCGCCTGCTGGTGGTCACCGTGCCCAACGGCACCATCCCGTCGCAGTGGTTCCCCACCGGCGGCGAGACCGACTTCGCGCTGAGCCCCATCTTGCAGCCCCTCGCGGCGCACCGTAACGACCTCATCATCTTCAAGGGGATCGACAACACGGTGACCCCGCACGGGCACTTCGAAGCCATGTGCTCGATGCTCACGGGCTTCCCCCAGTTTGGCGACCGCGAGCAGGAGTTTCTCGGCGCCAGCATCTCGCTCGACCAGCGCATCGCGCAGATGCAGATCGCCCGCCCCGACGCCCCGCGCTTCGGCTCCCTCGTGCTCGGCACCAACGGCGCGCAGAGCGGCGTCGGCGTGGTGTCGTACCGCTCGGCGGGCAACGTGGTGCCCAAGATCCAGCGCGCCTCGCAGCTCTTCGAACAGCTCTTCCCCGTCGACGCGCGCGCGGCCGCGCGGCGCAGGGCCACGCAGCAGAGCCTCCTCGACAGCGCGCGCGACGACTACAACCGCCTGCGCATGGCCCTCGGCGCCGCCGACCAGGCCGCCCTCGAGGGCTACCTCGACGCCATCCGCGAGCTCGAGCGCCAGCTCGCCGCGAGCGCCACGGCCCTCACCTGCGACCCCGGCGTGCCCGCCTTCGGCACCGGCCAGAACGACGGGCGCCACCTGCCCGAGATCACGCGCGACCACATCGACGCGCTCGTGCTCGCCCTCCGCTGCGACCTCACGCGCGTGGCCACCTTCGTGACGCGCTCCGAGGGCGCCACCAGCAGCTACACCTTCGGCTGGCTCGGCATCGGCCCGTCGGGCGACCCCTACGGCATCGACAGCACCGACGACGCCACCTCCACCAGCCACCACTCGATGTCGCACAACGACGCGACGCCCCGCAACGTCGACTACCTCACGCGCGTGGGGCGGTACTTCACCACGCAGCTCGCGTACCTCATTCAGAAGCTCAAAGACACGCCCGACGGCCCCGGCGGGCGCAGCCTCTTCGACAGCACCACCATTCTCTACTGCTCGCCCATCGCGCGCGGCGCCCACGACACGCGAGACCTCCCGTGGCTCCTCGCGGGGAGCTGCGGCGGCGCCTTTCGCACCGGGCGCTACCTCACGTACGAGCACGCCTCGCACCTCGACCTCCTGGCCTCGCTGCAGCAGGCCATGGGCGTCCCCGACGAGCGCTTCGGCGCCCTCGACCACTGCAACGGCCCCCTCGCCCGCCTGCGCGCCTGAGGCGCTTCTCGGCTTCGCGCCCGCGACGCGCCGTCGTACGGTGCGCGCATGGGTGACAGGCTCCGGCGCGTGCTCGCGGCCATCGAGCGATCGGCGACCGCTCGCGGGGGCCTTCGCCGCCTCGCGCTGCTCGTCGCGGCGCTCTACAGCTCGGTGCTCTTGCAGGGCTTTCAGGTCGACGACCTGTGGCACCGCACGCTCCTGCGCGGCAGCCCGCACCTCGCGACGCCCCGCTCCCCGTGGTGGGACCTCTTCGTCTTCTTCGACGGCGACGCGCGGCGCCTCGCGCAGTTTCGCGCGCACGGCTTCGCGATGTGGTGGTCCGATGTGAACCTCCGCGTGGCCTTCTTTCGCCCGCTCTCGGGCCTCACGCACGCGCTCGACGACGCCCTCTGGCACGACGCCCCGGCGCTAATGCACCTGCACTCGCTCGCGTGGTACCTCGCGCTCGTCGCGGTCGCCGCGGCCCTCTACCGCGAGGTCACTTCGAAGCGCGCAGCGGCCGTCGCCGCGCTCCTCTACTCCGTCGATCACACGCACGCCGGCGTCGTCGCGTGGATCGGCAACCGCAACGCCCTCACCGCCGCCCTCTTCGGCCTCCTCGCGGTGCTCCTCCACCACCGCGGAACGCGCGGCGACGCCCGCGCCCGCTGGGCCTCCGCGCCCGCGCTCGCCCTCGCGCTCCTCAGCGGCGAGAGCGGCCTCGCCGCCGTGGCCTACCTCGGCGCGCACGCCCTCACGCTCGACACACGCCCCTGGGTCGATCGTGCGCGCTCCCTCGCGCCCGCCGCCCTCGTCACGGCCGCGTGGGCGGCGGTGTACCGCCTCGGACACTACGGCACCGTCGGCGCAGGGCTCTACGTCGACCCCACGCACAACCCGCGGCGCTTCCTCGCGGGCGTTCCCCGCGCGATGACGCTCATGGCCGCCTCCGAGTGGGGCGGCCTCGCGCCCGAGGTGGGTCTCACGCTCCCGCTCGCGGGGCGCAGGGTGATCCTCGTCGTCGCGATCATCGCCGTCACGCTCACGCTCGCGGGCCTCTCGCGCGCGCTGCGCACGCGGGCGAGCACGCGCTTCATGCTGCTGGGCGCGCTCCTCGCCATGCTCCCCTCGTGCGGAACGATGCCCGCCACGCGCCTCCTCATGCTCCCCGGCTTCGGGCTCGTGGGCGTCGTGGCCGAGGCGCTGTGCGACCTCGTCGAGGGCCCCGCGAAGGGCACCCTCGCGCAGCGCGTCGGGCTCCGCTGGGTCGGCGGCTGGGCGGGCGTCTTTCACCTCGCGCTGTCGCCGCTGCTGCTCATCCCCCTCTCGTGGCAGATGGTGATGTTCCACAGCGCGATGGAGGGCTGGGCCAACAGCTTCGCCCCCGACGACCGCGCGCTCACGTCGCAGCGCCTCGTGGTGGTGAACGCGCCCGACGTCACCTTCATCGGGTACACGCAGCTCATCCGCGACCACCGCGGAGAGACGCTCGCGCGCTCGCTCTTCACCCTGGCCTCGGGCACGCACCCGCTCGCCCTCACGCGCGTCTCCGACGACGCCCTCGTGGTGCACGCGCCGGGCGGCTTCTACCAGCGCGACACCGAGCTCCTCACGCGCGACCTCTACACCGCGATGCCCGCGGGCACGCGCGTGGAGGTGCCCGACATCACCGTCGAGGTGCTGCGCACCACGCCCCGCGGCGTGCCCGACCTCGCGCGCTTCACCTTCGCGGGCGGCCTCGACGACGCGCGCTACCGGTGGACGCAGTGGCAGGGCCGACGTCTGGTGCCCTTCGCGCTCCCGGCCGTGGGGCAGCGCGTGTACCTCGAAGGGCACCTGCTCGAGCTGTAGCCCCCCGCGACGCGCAAAGCACTGCACAACGTAGTGCATACCACAATCAGGGTATACGTGTATTTTCATTGACGGTCGCTTTGCACTTGGGCTTTTATGGGCTTACGAGGGCGTCGCGAAGCGTTCTTTCGAGCTTCAGCGCGGCGACCTCGGGCGCTTGCAAAGTTTGGAGTGTGGGAGGGGGGGCATCGATGGTGGCGTCGGAGGGGCGACTCTTACCGCCAGGTGAGGTTGGCGCGGCGGGGGCCGAGGGGCGGGTGATCATTGTGGAAGACGAGGCGGTCATCTGCCTCGACCTCACGCGGCGGCTGCGGCGCCTCGGCTACGACGTGATCGGCGTCGCCGACTGCCACGACGACGCGCTGGCCCTCGTGGCCGCGCAGCGACCCGACCTCGTGCTCATGGACATCAGCCTCCGCGGCGACGTCGACGGTATCGAGACGGCGCGCGACATCGGTCGCCTGTGCGACGTGCCCGTGGTGTTCATGTCGGCCTTCGTCGAACCTCACACGGTGCGCCGGGCGAGCGCGGTGTCGCCCT
>CANMAT010000164.1 GCA_947494865.1 Deltaproteobacteria bacterium | reverse complement strand
TCTCCCGTCATCGCCACGTCGCGCCGCACGGGCACCTTGAGCAGCGTCGAGACGAGCGACGTCGCCATGGTCACCCCCGCGCTCGGACCATCTTTGGGAATGGCCCCCTCGGGGAAGTGAATATGGGCGTCGATCTTCGCATAGAAGTCGGGGTCGAGGCCGAAGTCCCGGGCGCGCGAGCGCACGTAGCTCATCGCGGCCTGCGCCGACTCCTGCATCACGTCGCCGAGCTTGCCCGTCACGATGAGCTTGCCCTTGCCGGGCACCACGGCCACCTCGGCGACGAGCAGGTCGCCGCCGAAGGAGGTCACCGCGAGGCCCGTCGTGAGGCCGATCTCGTCGCGCTCTTCCTTCTTGCCTACGCGGTATTTCGGCACGCCGAGGTAACGCGGCACGTCGCGGGCGCCCACCACGTACTCGTGGTCGCGGCCCTCGGCGAGCACCTGCCGCGCGATCTTTCGCAGCAGGCTCCCGATCTCGCGCTCGAGGTTTCGCACGCCGGCCTCGTGCGTGTAGTGGTTGATGATGGTGCGCAGCGCGGCCTCGGTGACGTCGACCTTCACCTCGTCGAGGCCCGACTCGGCGCGCTGCCGCGCGACGAGGTACTTCACCGCGATGTTGAGCTTCTCGAACTCGGTGTACCCCGTGAGCTGAATGATCTCCATGCGGTCTTGGAGCGGCAGCGGAATGCCCCCCAGGGTGTTCGCCGTGGTGATGAACATCACGTCGGAGAGGTCATAGTCGAGGTCGAGGTAGTGGTCGTTGAAGGTCGAGTTCTGCTCGGGGTCGAGCACCTCGAGCAGCGCCGCCGCGGGGTCACCGCGGAAGTCCGTCGACATCTTGTCGACCTCGTCGAGCAGAAACACCGGGTTGTTCGTGCCGGCCTTGCGAAGCGACTGCACGATCTTGCCCGGGAGCGCGCCGATGTACGTGCGACGGTGACCGCGGATCTCGGCCTCGTCTCTCACGCCGCCGAGCGAGAGGCGCACGAACTTGCGGTTGGTGGCGCGCGCGATCGAGCGCGCGAGCGAGGTCTTGCCCACGCCGGGCGGCCCCACGAGGCACAGCACGGGGCTGCGGAGCTTCTGCGTGAGCGCCTGCACCGCGAGGTACTCGATGATGCGCTCCTTGATCTTCTTGAGGCCGTAGTGGTCCTCGTCGAGGATGCGCTCCGCCTCCACGATGTCGTGCCGATCCTGGCTCTTGTCGCCCCACGGCAGCGACAGGATCCAGTCGACGTAGTTGCGCACCACCGTCGCCTCGGCGCTCATCGGCTGCATCATGCGCAGCTTTTTGATCTCCTTGCGCACGCGCGACTGCGCCTCCTTTGAGAGCTTCTTCGCCTTGAGCTTCTCCTCGAGCTCCTGCAGCTCGCTCTTGAACTCGTCGCGCTCGCCGAGCTCCTTCTGGATCGCGTGCATCTGCTCGTTGAGGTAGTACTCCTTCTGGGTGCGCTCCATCTGGCGCTTGACGCGCGAGCGGATCTTCTTCTCCACCTGAAGGATCTCGATCTCGGCCTGCATCACCTCGTGCAGGCGCTCGAGGCGCTTCACGGGGTCGGCCATCTCGAGCAGCGTCTGCCGGTCGGCGAGCTTGATCGACCCGAGGTGCACCACCACGGTGTCCGCGAGGCGGCCGGGCTCCTCGATGGTCTGCACCGTCATGAGCATCTCGGGCGGCACCCGCTTGTTGAGCTTCACGTACGTCTCGAAGGTCGACTGCACCGACCGCATGAGCGCCTCGACCTCGACGGACACCTCGACGGGCTCGTCGAGCGCCTCGACCTCGCACACGAAGTGGTTCTCGGTGTCGACGTAGCGCTTGATGCGACCGCGCCGCTTGCCCTCGACCAGCACCTTCACCGTGCCGTCGGGCAGCCGATGAAACTGGTGGATCGTGCCGATGGTGCCCACCTCGAAGATGTCGTCGGGCACCGGAGCGTTGGTCTTCGGGCGCTTCTGCGCGGCGAGAAAGATCTCCTTGTCGTGTGCGAGGGCGGCGTCGATCGCCGCGATGCTCTTCTCGCGACCCACGAACAGCGGCACCACCATGTACGGAAAGACGATGATGTCGCGGAGCGGCAGCAGCGGAAGCGAGAGCTTCGCCGCATCACCCTTGGAGAACAACATGAACGAACCTCTCGAGGAGCACGTGAAGCAGTAGGAGAAGCTTTTGAGGGATCGGAGCATCGCGCGAGGGGCTCGCGCGGAAGGGGCGTCGTCGCGCGAGGGCCGTCAGGCGCTCTCGGCCGACTCCTTGTGGTACACGATGAGAGGGGCTTCGTGCTTGAGGATCACCTCCTCGTTCACGACCACCTCCTTGATGCCGTTCTTGCTCGGCACCTCGTACATCACGTCGAGCATCGCGTTCTCGAGAATGGCCCGGAGGCCGCGGGCGCCCGACTGACGCGTGAGCGCCTCGCGGGCCACCGCCGCCAGCGCGCTCTTGGTGAACTTGAGCTTCACGCCGTCCATCTCGAAGAGGCGCTTGTACTGCCGCTCGAGGCTGTTCTTGGGCTTCGTGAGCACATCGACGAGGGCGTCTTCGTTGAGCTCGTGGAGCGTGGCGATCATCGGCAGACGCCCGATAAACTCGGGGATCATGCCGAACTTGAGGAGATCCTCGGGCTGCACCTGCGCGAGCACCTCGCCGAGCTTCTTGTCGGCCTTGCTCGGAATCACGGCGCCGAAGCCCATCGTGCGGGTGCTCACGCGACGCTCGATCACCTGCTCGAGGCCCACGAAGGCGCCGCCGCAGATGAAGAGAATGTTCGTCGTGTCGACCTGCAGAAAGTCTTGCTGGGGATGCTTGCGCCCGCCCTTCGGCGGCACGTTGGCCACCGTGCCCTCGATGATCTTGATAAGCGCCTGCTGCACGCCCTCGCCGGACACGTCGCGCGTGATCGAGGGGTTGTCGCCCTTGCGCGCGATCTTGTCGATCTCGTCGATGTACACGATGCCGCGCTGCGCCCGCTCGATGTCGTGATCAGCGTTCTGGAGGAGCTGAACGATGATGTTCTCGACGTCTTCGCCGACGTAGCCCGCCTCGGTGAGCGTCGTGGCGTCGGCGATGGCGAAGGGCACATTGAGGATCTTCGCGAGCGTCTGCGCGAGCAGCGTCTTGCCCGTGCCGGTGGGCCCGAGAAGGAGGATGTTCGACTTCTGCAGCTCGACGTCTTCGCCGGCGGCCTTGGCGTCGATGCGCTTGTAGTGGTTGTGCACCGCCACCGACATGATCTTCTTGGCCCGCTCCTGGCCGACGACATACTCGTCGAGGATGGCCTTGATCTCAGCGGGCTTCGGGATCGGTGACGTGCCCCGGAGCTGCTCCTCTCGCTCGACCTCCTCTGCGATGATGTCATTGCAGAGGCCAATGCACTCGTCGCAGATGTAGACCGTCGGACCTGCGATGAGCTTCTTTACCTCCCGCTGGCTCTTGCCGCAGAACGAACAATTCAAGTTGCCGTGGGATTCGTCGCGCCTGCTGCCGCTCACCGTGCCGCTTCCTCCCGCGCTTGTCGCGCGCACTCTTAGGGACCGTCGTGCATTCGCTTCGTGCCCTCAGGGCGCTGCGACGACGAAGCGGGAGCATAATCGTCGCTCCCCCGCGCGGCAAGCATACGGCCGGGATTGTGCCCCCTGTTCGAACACGATTGTGCGGTGTGCGAGCGCGCGACACGAGGGCGCGACGAGGCGCCGCGCGCCGTGTGGCGCGCGCGTCGATGTGCTGAGGGAGTGAGCGCGTTGAAGCGCGCGTGGCGGGTGCGAGGGAGCGGTGCGCTCAGCGGCGCGACGGGTCTTTGCGGAGGTTCACGACCTCATCGATGAGGCCGTACGCCTTGGCGTCTTCGGCGCCGAGGTAGAAGTCGCGCTCGGTGTCGGTCTTGATCTTCTCGATCGGCTGCCCCGTGTGCTTCACGTAGATCTCGTTGAGCTTGTGACGCAGGTGCAGAATCTCGCGGGCGTGAATCTCGATGTCCGTCGCCTGGCCGCGGAAGCCGCCGAGGGGCTGATGGATCATGACGCGCGAGTTGGGGAGCGCGAGGCGTCGGCCCTTGGCGCCCGCGCAGAGGAGCACCGACGCCATCGACGCCGCCTGACCGAGGCACAGCGTGCTCACGGGGCATTTGATGTACTGCATGGTGTCGTAGATCGCGAGGCCCGAGGTGATCACGCCGCCAGGGCTGTTCACGTAGAGCATCACCTCCTTGTCGGGGTCTTCGCTCTCCAGGTAGAGGAGCTGCGCGATCACGATGTTGGCCACGTCGTCGTTGACCTCGGTGCCGAGGAACACGATGCGGTCTTTGAGCAGGCGCGAGAAGATGTCCCACGCGCGCTCTCCGCGATGCGTGGTCTCGATCACCTGCGGATACGGGATGAAGCTGTTGGTCGGTCGCTCCATGGCTCTCGTCACTCCTCGCGCGGGATGCGGTTGTTCGATCACTCAGATTTCGCCGCTTCGGCCTCGGCCTCGGCGGTCTTCTCGGTCACGGTGACCTTCGCCAGAAGCAGGTCGAGCACCTTGCCCTCGAGCACCTGCGCGACGAGCTGGTCGCGCTTGGCCTTCTCGCGGTACTCAACCCGCAGGCGCTGCACGGCCTTCCCCGTCTCCCTCGAGAGGTCCTCGAGCTGGGCGTTGAGGTCCTCCTCCGAGACCACGATGTTGTTCACGCGCGCCAGCTCGGTGAGAAGCAGGCCCGCGCGCATGCGGTCTTCAGCGTCCTTGCGGAGCACCTCGTTGAGCTCCGCCGGCAGCTGATCGCTGCGGCCGCCGAGCGAGCGCGCGAAGTCTTGCCGCATCGCGCCCATCGCCTGATCGACGAGGGAGGGCGGCACCGGGATCGGGTTGGCCTTCACGAAGGCCTCGACGGCCGCGCCGCGGGTCTCGTCATCGGAGCGGTCCTTCGCCGACTTCTCGAGGTCGGCGCGGAGGTCGGCCTTGAGCTGCGCGAGCGACTCCTTGCCCAAATCCTTCGCGAACTCGTCGTCGAGCTCGGGGAGCACCTTCTCCTGGTGCGCGGTGACGGTCACCTTCATCTGCGCGGTGTTGCCCGCGAGTTCGGGCTGCCGGTGCGTCGCCGGAAAGGTCACGTCGACGTCCTTCGTCTCGCCCACGCTCATCCCGACGAGGGCGGCGTCGACCTCCTTGAGGAGCCGCGAGTTGCCCACCTCGACGGGGCGCCCCTTCGACGAGAATTCGGGGCGCTCGACGCCGCCGAGCGAGAGGGCCATCTCGATGGTGACCGTGTCGCCCGCGACCGCGGCGCGCGCCGGGTCCGGCGTGCGCAGCGTGGCGCTCTCTTCGCGCTTGGCCTGCAGGGCCTTCTCGACGTCTTCGTCGGACACGGGGTAGAGCGTGCGCGTGATCGCGAGCGACGAGAGCTCGAGGTTCGCGATGTCGGGGCGCACCTCCATCAGGGCCGTGTACGACCACTCGTGCACGCCGCTCAGGTCATCGATGACCTCGACGCGGGGCTGGTTGATCGGCTCGATGCGATGGTCGCGAATGGCGCCCGCGAGCGTCTCATCGACGAGCTTGCGCGCGACCTGCTCGGCCACCTGACCACCGAAGTACTGCCGGAGCAGGGGCTTGGGCACCTTGCCCTTGCGGAAGCCGCGGATCTGCGCCTGCTTGCCAAGCTCGCTGTACGCCGCCTCGAGGGCACTCGACACACGCTCCTTCGGGAGCGCTACGCGGACGGAAATTTCGACGGGGGAAACGCGCGAGACGGTGACCTGCATGGAAAACGGTGCCTCGGGGTTGACGGGGGAATCGGAAGGGGCCGCGACTCTAACGACCGATGCGCCTGTGTCAAGGACGCGCGTCGCCCATCGACCACACTCACGTGCGTTGAGCGCGCTAGCGCGTGACCCAGCGGAGCGCCGCGCGCACCGTCGCGACGAAATCGGGCGGGAGCTGGTGGCCGACGCCGGGCAGAATGCACAGTTCGACGCGGCCGATGTGCTCGTGACGGAGGGAGGCAGCGGCGCGGCGCGAGTGCTCGACGATCTCGTCGTGCGCACCGGTGATGAGATAGACCTTGCGTACCGCGTGGCGCGCGTTGGCGAGCGCGTCGCCCTCGGTCGCGATGTACCGGTCGTGCGCCGCGAAGATCACCCAGCGAGGGAACATGACGGGCTCGTTGAGGCCCGTCTGCAGCGCGACGAACGCGCCTTCGCTGAAGCCCATGAGCACGTTGTCGGTCGCCCTCGCCCGCCGCGGAAAACGCTGGAAGAGCGCGTTCACTGCGGTGGTGGCGTACTGCCGTGCGACGACGGGGTTGTTGTTCCATTGACGGTGGCCGTCGGCGCCGATGCCGGGGCCGACGGGGCACACGAGCCAGCCGAAGCGCGGCACCACCGCGGCGAACTGCCTGCATGACTCGCGCGGGTCGGCGTTGCGCGCGTGGAGGTAGACGTACACCCGCGCGCGCCCAGCGACGGACGATCGAAAGAAGTACGCGTCGGGCATGCCTGGGAGCTCGAGCACCTCGGGCTGCCCCGCCACGCGGCGCCGCGCGGCGGGGGTGCGCATGCGCTCGCGCTCGGCGCGGTCGTCGGACGCCGAGAACATGCGCGCGTGCGGCGGCCTGCGCGTCGCGCGCGCAACGGCACCCTCGGGCGGAGGGGCGTCGTCGGGTGCGTGCGCGGGGTCGGGCGCCTCGGCGGGCTGAGCCTGCGACGCGCGCGCAACGAGGAGGGTGCTCGCGAGGATTGCGCTGGCGGTGAAGGGGCGCACGTAACCGACGGTGGTAGCGTCGGGGCGCGCTCGCGGTCAAGGGGGCCGCTACGGCGCGGCGGGGGCTGCAGACTCGGGCGGGGGCTGCGGGCGCGGCGGGCGCACCGTGTCGGGCGCGGGGCGGGTGCGAAGGCCGCGCGTGTACCCGACGATCATCGCAATCTCGCGCTCGCTGAGCTTGTCGCGGAAGCGGGGCATGTGATTGCGCGCCCAGTATTGCTCCATGCGCTGCGGGTTGACGACCTGCTCGTAGATCCACTCGCGGGAGCCCCAGCCGTCGAGGCTCGGCGCGTCGCGTACGACGCCCTCGACGTCGGAGGGCGTGAGGCTCCCAAGGTGGCAGGCGTTGCAGCGCTCGCGAATGATCGGCGCGCCGCGCTCGACGAGGGCCGCGTCGGCGGGGGGATCGCCGCGCTCGACGCCCTGCGCGTAGAGCCACTCGGCCACCGCGCGGCGGTCGTTGTCGTCGACCCTCCGCTGCGGCGGCATGTCGTGGATCTCCGTGGTGGCCATGAGCTCGGGGTGATCGGGCCACGCCACGAAGGCCGCGGCCCAGCCGCGCGAGCCGAAGCCGTCGAGGCGCGGGCCCTTGCGCTGCTCGCTCATGCCGCGCACCGCGTGGCAGGTCGCGCAGTTTTGACGGAAGAGCGCCGCGGGGCGCACAGCGGGGTCGTTGCGCACCATCTCGAGGGGCCCCTCGGGGGGCACGCCCATGCGCGCCAGCTCGACGGCGCGGCGGGCCTGGCGCT
>CANMAT010000163.1 GCA_947494865.1 Deltaproteobacteria bacterium | reverse complement strand
GTCGAGAAGCCGAAGGCCATCGCGAGGATCATCGCGCCCACCGAGCCCACCACCGAGGCGTACCCGTTGAGCACCCACGCGCGGGCCACCCAGGCCTCGCGGTCGGAGCCCTCGAGCGCCGCGCTCCCCAGCGAGAGGCTCGTGGGAAAGGGCATCCCCATGAGCGTCCCCGGCAGCGCGAGGAGCACCACGGCGATCACCACGCGCGCGGCGAAGGGCCACGCGAGCGCGCCCTCGAACACCCGCTGGAGCATCAGGCGCTCGGCCACGAGCACCACGGCCACGAGCGCGGCCACCGCGGCGACGCGTCGCGCGTCGCCCTTCACTATACGCGACGAGAGGGCGCTCCCTACGCCCGACGAGGCGAGCATGGCGAAGAGCACCACCGAGAGCGCGTGCACCGGGTTGCCGAGAAAGAGCGTGAAGCGCGGCACGAACACCGTCTCGACGGCGATGTACCCGAGGCCCAGCGCGAGGAAGGCGAGCGTCCACCCGGGGCGCATGGGCACGGAGACTCCGCCCTTGCGCCGCCGCGCGAGGTACGGCGGGAGCAGCAGGGCGAAGCCGCCGCCTACGAGCGCGAGCAGAAAGGTGATGACCAGGAGCGTCTGCCCCGAGGCCGCGCCGAACACCCACTCCTGGCTCGAGCGCAGCCGCGTGAAGCGGTTGTATTCGAAGAAGAAGGGCGAGTCGTCGGTGCTCGGGTCGATGCGATAGTGGTAGCCCTGCTCGAAGGCGGGGCGATCGGTCGAACGAAAGTAGCGCTCGAACTCGTTGTCGCGCGTGGTCGTATCGGGCGCCCACACCACGGCGAAGCCGTTGGCGGCGGCGAGCAGGCGAATGGCGCGCAGCTCTTCGGCGCGAAAGGGCGTTCGGCGCGCGAGCAGGAGCGACAGGTCGATGGGCGAGCCCGGCACGTTGGTGGAGAGAATCACCATGCGATCGCCCGCGTCGCCGAGGCCCAGCTCGCGGTACGCGCGGTCGGCGATGGCGCAGAGCCGCAGGGTGTGGCGCGGGGGCTTGTAGAGCCAGCGCGTGAGGGTGAGCGTGCCGTCCGGCGACAGGTGGTCGAGGTACTCTTTGAAGGCCTCTACGGTGTAGAGAAAGTTCTCGCTGAGGGCGAAGGCGCCGGCCTGCGAGGCGGCGTAGGTGTCGACGCCGGAGATCTGCAAGAGGTCGTAGCGGGTGTTCGAACGCCGGAGGTAGTGGCGCCCCTCGGCGTTGGTGATGCGCACCGACGGGTGGTGATAGATGCCGCCCGCGAAGCGATCGAAGTCTTGCGAGACGGCGCGCACGATGTTGCGGTTGATCTCGACGCCCTCGATGCGCGGCACCCCGAAGTGCAGCGCCGCGCGCACGTCGGGCCCGCCGCCCGCGCCGATGATGAGCATGCGCTCGGGCCGCACGCCCCGCGCGCGGTTCACGAGGTGCACGAAGCTCGGGAGGAGCATTTCGAACACCGGGTGACGAAGCTCGGGGGTGCCGTCGGCGCGCCGCGTGGCTTCGAAGATCGACGTGATGGCCCACGCGTCGATCACCACGCCCACCTGGTTTGGCAGCGCGAGGTTGTACCGCGGCGAGAGCCCCCAGATGCCGTAGTGCCAGGGGTTTACGAAGAGGTCGACGCACGCGGTAGAGTCGCACCGCCGCGACGCGACGAGCTCCTTGGGCACGCGCGGAAAGAGCTTCGCGTTGGGGAGGTAGAAGGGCCCGTGGAGCGGGTCCGAGCCCCACACGGCGAGGAGCGCCACCACCCCCGCGGCGCCCGCGCTCACGAGCGTGCCCGTGGCCTTCCAGGTGGTGCTGCGCGCGGCGAACGCGAGGCCCGCGAGCGCCATCGCGAGGGCCGCGACCATCACGCCGCCGGCGCCGCCGCCGAGGTGGTCGAGCGCGAGCACGCTCACGCCGCACCCGACGCCGCTCCCGAGGAGGTCGGCCGCGTACAGGGTCGACGCCGCGGCGCCGTGCGCCGAGAGCACCGCCGCGATCACCGTGCCCGCCAGGACGAAAGGCACCAGCACCGCCCCGATGAGCGTCACGAAGCACAGAAACTGCCCCGGGCTCGCGAGCACCGACGGGCCGAAGGGCAGGTGCGACGCCACCACGAGCGCGAGCACCGTCGAGGCCGCGCCGGCGAGGCACAGCTTCGCCATGCGCCCGTCGAGGTCGCCCGCGCGCAGCGACGGCTTGAGCTGCACGAGCACGCCGCCCGCGGTGAAGCCCAACAGCGCCATGGCCACGGCGAGAAACGCGAAGTGGTACCAGATGAGCAGCGAGAACACGCGGGTCAGCGAGACCTGGAGCGCGAGCACCGACAGCGCGGTGAGCGCGATCGCGACGAGCGGAAGACGGCGTAACACGGCCGCGACCCTACCCTTCAACCGCGCCCCGCGAGAACCGCAAACGGCCCTTCTCTCAGCGCAGCGCGCCCGACGGCGCCGCGACGAGGCGCCCTCCCCGGAGCGCGGGCGGTCGCACCTGTTCGAAGCCCCACGGCGTGGCCTGCCAGAGCACCACGCGCGGGTCGTCGAGGCTGCGGTCGAAGGTGTACGCCACACGCGCCGGGAGGCCCCCGCTCACGGCCTGCACCGCGGCCTCGAAGCCGGGCATCGTGACGCGGTCTCCCGCGCCCATCGGGGCCGCGCGCCAGAGTGCCGCCACGCTCGAGAAGAGCGCCCCGCCGCGGGGCTGCATCGTGAGGGTGCGATCGTCGGTGCGCACCGCGATGACGTCGCCGTCGGGCGCCGACAGCACGCGCCACGTCCGCGGTCGCGCGCACCCGCGGGCCTGCCATCGCAGCGGCGCGGTGTGCACGGTCTCGAACGCGCGGGCGGCGAGCAGCACGTGGTCTTGATCGCGCGCGTGGCACGCATCGACGCCGGGGAGCGCGCGAAAGGTCGCGTCGGGCGTCACCCACGAGGCCGCCGCGAGGTCGCTCCACGCGCGCGCAACGGGCGCCGCGAGGTGCAGCGCAACGGCGCACGCGACGAGCGCGCGCACGCCCCCGGCGACCGCGCGGCGACCGCTCGCCGTGGGCGACCATGCGCAGCCCGCGAGGGCCGCCAGCGACGCCGCGAAGGCAGGCCCCGCCGCGAGCAGCAGCCGCCCCATGGGAGGCGCCGACAGAACCGGTACGAGCGCGGCCAGCGCCCCTGCCCCGAGGCCCACGGCCTTCCCCCGCTGCGCGCCGTCGCCCCGCGCGAGGGCGATTGCCGCGAGCACGGCCGCGACGACGAAGCCCACGAACACGGCGCCGACATGCGAGGCCGCGCGCTCGACGGGCACCGTGAGCACGAGCTCGGCGAGGAGCACCGGGAGCCGCACGGCCGCGAGCGCGAGCCACGTCGCGGTGTGCGCGATCGGGTCGACGTAGCTCACGGTGCCGCGCACCCCGTGGCCGAGCGCGCGCCACGCCGCGAGGTAGAGCGCGCACGGGAGCACCACCGCCGCGCACGCCCGCACGCGCTCGCGCAGCGCGCCGCGGCCCGCGACGAGCTCGTACGCGACCGCGCAGCCCGCGAGGGCGAAGCCGTACTCGCCCGAGGCCATCGAGGCGATCGTGAGGCCCGCGACTCGCATCGCCTCAGCGCGTGTGGGCTCGGCGCGACGGCGCGCCATCACGCCCATGGCGACGAGCCCGAAGGCGCCCGACATGAGCGACGGACGGTTGGCGAGCCACGCGGTCGGAACGGTGAGCGCTTCATCGGCGCAGAGCAGCGCGAGCGCCAGGAGCGCCACGCGGCGCGGGAGTATCGCCGCGAGCCACCACCACGCGGCGACGAGCAGCGCGGCGAGCCACGCGAGCGAGTGGGCGTGGGCGCCGACGGTGTTGCGCGCCCAGAGGGCGTGGTCGAGCGAGAGCGTGAGGCTCGCGAGGGGGCGCCACGCGGCGATGTGCAGGTCGGGGTCGGTCCACCACGGGAAGGTGCCGCGCGCGAGGAGCGCGGCGTGCTCGGCGGGCGTGGCGCGAATGAAGTCGTAGAGCTCCCACGGCGCGCGGCGCACCGGGTACGAGCCCTCGACCATGGAGAGGTGGTACCAGTCGTCGGCGACGCGGGTGAAGCCGATCGCACGCGCGCGCAGCGCGACGCCCAGCGCGATCAAGAGGGCGGCGGGCGCGCGCTGCGGGGTCACGTTCCGATGCGGTCGAGGTGGATCACCGCGCGGTCGCGCTCGCGGGAGAGGGCGAGGTCTACGGTGGCCTCGACGACCCAGTCGTTGTGCTCTTCGCTGTCGACCATCACCTGCCGCACGCGCCACGTCCCGTCGGCGTTGTGGTCGATGAGGGTGTTGCGCGGCGAGCGCGCGGGGTGATCAACACGCAGCGTGGCGTGCTCTTCGAAGAAGGGCCCCATGGCGTCTTCGATGTGCTTCGCCGTCCACGGGTCTTCGCCCTCGCGGTGCTCGATGAGGCGCGAGGCGGTAAACCAGTCGCGGTTGGCCACGGCGCGAATGAACGAGAACATCGCGCGGCGAATGGCGGCGGTGAAGGCGCGCTCGTTGGCGGTGATGTCCTTCGGGGGCGGCGGCGCGTCGGGCTTCTTGCGCGCGGTGACGTCGACGAACTCGTCGTCGGGGTCGGCGTGCATGGCCTCCCACTCGTCGACGAGCGACGAGTCGATGTCGCGGATCATCGTGCGAAAATAGTTGATGACCTCGTACACCTCGGGCGACCGCGAGCTCAGGGGCACGCTCTGCACGACGAACTTGTACACGTCGGAGAGGTACCGCAGCAGCACGCCCTCGGAGCGCTGCAGCTCGTACTCCTTGATGTAATCGGCGAACGACGAGTAGGTCTCGAACATCTCGCGCGCCACGCTCTTGGGGCGAATGTTCTCTTCGCCCACCCACGGGTGCGCGTGGGCAAAATCGTTGAAGGTGGCGTAGATGAACTCGCGGTGGGGCTTCGGGTACTCGAGCTTCTCGAGCGCCTCGATGCGCTTCTCGAACTCGACGCCCTGGGCCTTCATCTCGGCCATCGCCTCGGTCTTGATGCGATCGAGCTGCTTCTGCAGAATGATGTCGGGGTTCTCGACGGTGGCCTCCACCATGGTGAGCACGTCGAGCGCGTGGTCCGGCGCCTCGGGGTCCATCTTGGGGAGCGTGTCGAGGAGCCACAAGGCCAGCGTGTTGTGCAGCGAGAAGTCGACCTGGAGCTCGGTGCTCACCTCGAAGCGCTCGCCCCCCTCCGCGCGCGGCACCTTGCGCACCACGCCCGCGCCGATGAGTGATTTGAACAGCGTCCACGCGTGCTCGCCGTGGCGCCTGCGCTCGACGGGGGTACCGTGCGACGCGCGGACGATCCTCGCGAGGCTGCGGCACCCGTCGTGGAGGCGCTCGCCCTGCTGAATCACGCTGAGCACCATCGAGTGCGTGACCTTGAAGCGCGACACGAGGGGCTCCGGGAGCGACGTCGTGAGGCGCTCGAAGGTGCTCTTGTCCCAGTGCACGTAGCCGCGCTCCGGGGGCTTGTGCTTCACCATGCGACGAAACTTCGCCGCGTCGCCGCCGGCCTTCTTCTCGAGCGCGAGGTTGGCGATCACGTGCTCCGGCGCCTGCGCCACGACCCAGCCCTGATCGTCGAAGCCCTTGCGCCCCGCGCGCCCCGCGATCTGCTGAAAGTCGCGCACCGAGAGAATGGTGGTCTTCTCGCCGTTGAACTTGCAGAGCTTCGTAAACAGCACCGTGCGAATGGGGATGTTCACCCCTACGCCGAGCGTGTCGGTGCCGCAGATGATCTTCAGGTGCCCCTGCTGCGCGAGCTTCTCGACGAGGAGCCGGTAGCGGGGCAAGAGGCCCGCGTGGTGAATGCCCACGCCGTGGCGCACGAACTTCTGCACCTCCTTGCCGTAGGGGCTATCGAACGAAACGTCTTTGAGGGCCTCGTGAATGGCCTTCTTCTCTTCCTTCGTGCAGAAGTCGACGCTCATGAGGTTCTGGGCCTCTTCGGCGGCGCTGCGCTGGGTGAAGTTCACGATGTAAACGGGGTGGTGAAAGTGCTTGACGAGGTCGGCCACGGTCTCGTGCAGCGGCGTCTCGCGGTACTCAAAATCGAGGGGCACGGGGCGCTTGGTAGAGCGCACCACGGTGGTGCCCTTGCCCGTGAGCTTCGTGAGCTCCTTCTCGAAGAAGTCGGTGTTGCCGAAGGTGGCCGACATGAGAAGAAAGGTGCCGCTCGAGAGCACCAGGAGGGGAATCTGCCAGGCCGCCCCGCGGTCGCGGTCGGCGTAGTAATGGAACTCGTCCATCACCACGTAGTCGACGGGCGCCCAGTGCCCCTGGCGCAGGCACATGTTCGAGAGAATCTCGGCGGTGCAGCACAGAATGGGCGCGTCGCGGTTGATGCTCGCGTCGCCGGTGAGCATGCCCACGTTGGCGGGCCCGAAGTCTTCGCAGAGCGAGAAGAACTTCTCGTTCACGAGGGCCTTGATGGGGCACGTGTACACCGACCGCTTGCCCTCGCACATGGCCTTGTAGATCATGGCGGTGGCCACGAGGCTCTTGCCCGACCCGGTGGGCGTGTTGAGCACCACGTTGCGCCCGGCGAGAATCTCGAGGAGCGCGTCTTCCTGCGCGGGGTAGAGCGACAGGTTCTTCGCCGTCACATAGTCGACGAAGCGGCCAAAGATGTCGTCGTTGGAGATGTACTCCGAGGGCGCGGGGAGCTTCGCGGCGAGCGGTGCGTTCGATGCGGCCATAAGTGTGGCGCGCACGATCGATCGATGCGCAGCCCGACGCAAGCGGCTTCTGCGCCCCTAGAATGCGCCGCTACGCGGCCCCGCCCAACGATCTTCAAGCGCGCGGAACTTCGCACACCATGTCGCGTCACAGCACAGCATGGCCCGTCTCCGCAGCGAAGTGCTCCCGCTCTCGGTGCCCGTGGTCCTGTGCGTCGCCGCGTGGGCGATGCTCTCGGCCCTCCCCGCGGCGCGGGCCCACCACACGCCGACGCCGCGACCGCGCGTCACGCTCCCACCGCACACGCAGCGCCCTCCGACCCCCGCCCCCGCCGCTCCCACCGCAACCGCCCCGTCAGCCCCTCCCGTCGAGCGCACCGCCGAGGCCGCCGAGGCCCCCGCCGCAGCGGGCGTCGCGGCGGGCGAAGTCATCGACTTCGAAACCATCACCATCGAGGGCACCTGGGACTGCAGCGACGACGACGACAACTGGTACGGCGGCGACAGCCACGCGTGGCACCGCTGGGCCTACTACTACCGCCGCGAGTGGCAGGCCCGCCGCCGCGCCTGGTTCGAAGCGCGCGCGCGCCGCGTGACCTCGACGCTCGCCCCCGGCGCAGCGGGAGCGTTCGCCGAGGAGGCCCCCGCGTCGCCGCTGTGCGAGGTGTTCCCCGCCGCGTGCGGTACCGGCGCGCGCCGCGTCGCGAGCCGTTCGTCCGAGCGCACCGAGGCGACGATCGCCACGGCGCGCCGCAACGGCCTCCGGTGGACGCTCTCCAACGGCCTCGTCGAGGCCACCATCGACCCGTCGGCCCTGTGCGCCGTCGCCATCACGCGTCACGCCGACGGGGCCC
>CANMAT010000162.1 GCA_947494865.1 Deltaproteobacteria bacterium | reverse complement strand
GTCCATCGCGCTCTCGTGGCGCGCCTCGGGCTCCGACGTCGCGACGGTGGAGCGCCTCGGCGACACGCTCGACACGGCGGGGCTCAGCGCGCGGTGCCGCCACGGAGTCGAGGCGGCCACGCTCGCGCTCGACACGGGCGCGCTCACGGCGCTGCACGACGGCACACCGGTGCCCGAGGCATCGCCCGCAGACCGATGGGCGTGGCTCGCAGCGCAGGTGCGTCGCGGCGCGTCGGTGCGCATGGAGCACCCGTCGGCGCCGGAGCGCTTCACCGACTGGCTGCGCGAGGTCGACGCCGACGCGTGGGCGACGGTGCCGCCGCAGCTCGCGCGCATGGGGCTCGACGCGGCGCTCGTGACGGTGACAATGACGGCGGTCGAAGATTTCGCGCGCGCGTCGATGCCGCCGGAGCTCGCGACGCCCGCGCTCGATGCGCTCTGGGGCAGCGGCTGCGCGACGCTCGCGGTCGGGGCGCGGACGCTGCGGGTGCTCGGTCCGCGCGAGGTGATGGCGTCGGCGACGACAGACTTCGCGGGCGACGAGACGGTGGGGTGTCGCGCGCTGGTGGTCGACGAGCGCGGGCGCATGGTGGTGGGCCTCGGCGTCGACGACGGGCGCCTCGCGAGCGACCGCGATCGCTTCGTCCACGTCGGCAAGCGCTGGGTGACCGACCTCGAGACCGCGTTCTGCGTCGCGCTCGAGCGGGCGGTGGAGCCCGCGCTCGTCGCGCTGATCGGACGCAGCGCATGGGACCGCGCGCGCGTCGACGAGCGGGTGAAGATCAAGGCGCGCCCGAAGGTCGAGCGGCGCGCGAGCGCGACGGAGGCGTGGGCCTTCTTCGAGAAGTGGCTCAAGAAGAGCGGCGCGGGCGTGCGCTTCAAGCGCGGCGCGTCGGCGAAGAAGCTCGCGGCGCTCACGGCCCTCGCGCCCTCGCTGCCGCCCTTCGTGCTCGACCTGTGGAAGAAGCACGACGGCGACGACGAGTCGGGCACCTTCGGCGGATGGTCGATGATGGAAGTCGACACGATCGTCGACGAGCACGCGTTCTGGACGGCCTTCACGAGCGAGGCTCCGCCGCCCGACGACGCGCTCCCCGCGGTGTGGTGGCAGGCGTCGTGGGTGCCCTTCGCGTCGAGCGGCGGCGGAGATTTTCTCGCCGTTGACACGTCGCCCGAGGGTCGCGGGCGGGTGTTCGTGCTCCTGATGGATCCGCCGTTCCGCCGCGTGCTCGCGCCCTCGTTCGGAGACTTCGTGGTGGAGTTCGTTCACGCCGTCGAGCGCGGTGACCTCACCTGCGACGAAGGCGAGTGGAGCGGCATCGCGGAGTTTCTCACCGGGCCCGAAGGGGTCGGCGGGTGACGACGGCGGGGTCGACGGCGAGCACGTTCTTCACGTCCCTCCACGACGCGCTCACCACGTCTTCTCGGCGTCGAGCGACGCGCGCGCTCCCTCTGGCAGCCTCTCTCGGGCCATCGACAAGCGCAGCGCCCTGGTCGCGTTCAGATCGGGGTGCTCCGCCGCGGTGAAGCTCGACCGCTCGGCCTGGCGCACAAATGAAGGCGCGCGCCCCCGTCGCGGTACATGTAGCGGGTGAGCGTGAGCGGCGTGGGGCGCACGTCCGCGAGCGACGGAGACCGCTCGGAGAGGTGCTCGAGCACGACGGCTTCGACCTCGCGCCCCTCGCAGCGCACCCATGGGCAGGTTGTGGTCGACCACGAAGGTGGTGAACCGCGATCGACTGCTGCCCCTCGCGCTCGGTGTAGGTCCCTTCGCCCAGTGCTCGACGATGCGCCCGCCGTCGAAGCGAAAGATGTCGAAGCCGAACCTCGGGGCCGAAGCAGTCGTGCTCCGTGTGGGCGGGGATACGTAGTCCAACGGCCCGTGCCCGTGCGCACCGCACGCGCGACGCTCGCGCACGTCGGCGGCGGTGCACCGTCGGGGCGTTGCGTGTCGCGATGCATCAGCGTCGCCCAGTCGATGCGCGATCCCAACGTCGACCCCGCCTCGCGCGCCAACCCGCTGTGCGCGGTGAGCGCCAACACGCTGCGTTCGCGTCGTGCGTCGTCGCTGTACGTCGAGAAGGCGCGCACGCTCGGCTTCCGATGCGCGCGGGCGCCGTGAGCGTTTGCGACATCAGCTGACCCCGATGAGATCGCGCGCCCCCTGTGGCATGCTCGACGGCGACGACAGAGCAAGCGAGCGAGGCGCGCGAGGTCAGCTACGCCGAGTACCTCGCGAGGGAGGAGCGCTCGGAGACGAAGCACGAGTGGGTCGACGGCGTCGTGTACGCGATGTCGGGGGGCACGCTCGCGCACAACCAGCTCAGCGCGCAGAGGATCGTTGAACTGTCGCGGCTCATCGGCGACCGGCCGTGCCGCGTGTTCACGTCGGACCCGCGCACGCGGCCTCGCACGGTGGCACCGGGTCGTGGCATCGCGGGGGCAGGTTTCGTCGCGATCACAAGCTCGAGTCGCTCGAGCACTCCGGGCGGGTGTCGCAGCACGAGCGCTGCATCGAGGTGTACTCGCGCGACGCCTAAGGGGGGAATGGGTGCTCCGCGAAGGGGCCGACGGCGAGTCGGTGGCGCTCGAGGCGCTCGGGGGCGCGCTGGAGGTCGATCGCGTGTACCGCAACGTCACGCTCACACCCAGCGCGCGGGCCTCGGAGTAGCGCGACGCACCGGCGGTTCCTCCTGGTGGGCGCCGTCGCAGCCCGCTCGGTCCCCTCCGCCGTAGGACCTGCGATCTACTGCAATTGAAGCAGCGAAGCGCACCAGATAAACGTCGCTGCCGTGGATATTGGATCGATCGTCAGTCAGGTCGTGTTCGTCGGGATATCCGCCGCGATTTCTCGTTGTTTTACGATGTCGCCTCGCGACGCGAGCGAGACATCGATCTGCAGTGGCGTGACTTCGCGGCCCGCCGCGGACTCTCGTATGAAGCCGCGACGGGTAACCTGCTCGTGCGAAGCGCGCCGAAGATGCATGGTCCGGTCGGGGGCGTGCACGTCTCGATCGACAGCTTCGTCGTCCGAGGCGCCGAGTCGGCGACGTCGTTCACGCGCGTGAGCGGCACCGCGGCCAGTCTGTTGCCGGCCTCCGTCAAGGTCGAGCGGTCGACGCTGCTCGGGATGCTGGGCACCCTCGTAGGGATGCAAGACCTCGTGCTCGGAGATCCGATCTTCGACGAGCGGTGCGTGGTACGGGCGAGCGACGAAAACCACTGTCGCGACCTCCTCGACGCGCCGATGCGCGACGCGCTGCAGCGTTGGATCGTCACCGCCCCCCCCAGCGCGCAGCGTTTTCGTACGATCGCAGCGCCATCAGCGTGGTGTGGCAAGGCATTGAGCTCCGCCACGACGCCGTCGCGCGCTCAGAAGGTCGAGCGCAGGTGGGCGGCGGGCACCCACCCCTCGCCGCCCGCGTCGAGCCTGATGCGAATCATCGCGCTCTGCGTGTTCACTTCGAGCACGGTGGCCAACTGAAAGGCGCCGCCCTGCACCGATGCGTAGACGCGCTGCTGCACCATCGGCCAGCGGACCGCTTGCGGAGCGCTCTGCGTCCATGAGGGCGCGGCCTGGGTGGGCTGGTGCGGAACCGCGGGGGCGGCGGGCGCGTAAAACTGCGCGGGCATCGGCGCGGCCTGCGTAGGTAGGTGCGTAACAGCGGGGGCGGCGGGCGCGTAGGGCTGCGCGGCGGGGGTGGCGACCGGCGGGGGAGACGGTGCGGGCGCGACGCCGAGCAGGGGCTCGAGCGCGTCCCACGCGGCGGAGGCGTTGGCGAAGCGCTGGTCTTGCTCGCGCACGACGCAGCGCGCGAACCACGCGTTGAAGCCCCCGGGGAGGAGCTGCGCCACGCCGTACTCCGCGGCCCGTTGCGACGCGGGGGCGAGGGGGTGCACCACCACCTCGAGCACGAGCCCGCCGAGGCTGAACTCCCCTTCGGACGCGTTGGCCCCCCTCCAGTACGAGCGCCCCGTGAGCATGCGGTAGACGAGCAGGCCGAGGGCCCACACGTCGGTCGCGGGGGTGATGCCCGCGCCGCGCATCGTCTGCTCGGGCGCCATCCAGAGAGGCGAGCCGATGGGCGTGGTGACCTTCGCCGCCTGGCTCTCCTCGGAGACGAGCTTCGCGATGCCGAAGTCCATGACCTTCACGGTGAAGGCCACGCCGCGCCGCCGAGGCTTCTCGAGAAAGACGTTCTCGGGCTTGAGGTCTGAGTGAACGACGCCGATCGCATGGGCCCGTCCGAGCGCGTCGCAGAGCTGCCCTACGATGCCCGCCACGCCCTGCGCGGGAATGGTCTTGTGCTGCTCGATGACGTGGTCGAGGTCGACGCCATCGAGCAGTTCCATCACCAGAAAGGGCAGGCCCGTGGTCTCGTCAACGCCCGCGTCGACCACATCGACCACGTTGTCACTCTCGATGCGCGCGCCGATGCGCGCCTCGCGCTCGAAGCGGTCGCGGCTCGCCGGATCTCGCACGAGGTGCGGCAGCATCACCTTGAGCGCTCTGCGCTTGCCCGTGGTGATGTGCTCGACGATGTAGACCGCGCCCATCCCGCCCTGCGAGAGGAGTTGCGCGACCTTGTACTCGCGGTCGACGATCTGGCCTGGTTCGAGGGCGAGGGTGCTCATCGCGGGCGCCGATCGTCGCAAGCCGCAAACGCTCCGGTCAACGACTCGCGACATCGTCGAGCGACGCACCTCGGTGCACCGTTGGAGCGCGCTGCGCAGCGAAGGTACAATCGCCGTGCGCCGACGACGCGCGCGCCCTCCTCGAAGCGCTTGAGTGCGGCGGCGCTCGCGTGGCACAATAGTTTTACGTCGCATTGCGGCAAGAAGGAAGGCGATTGATGGGATACGGCGGGTATAGCCACGAGGCACACCAGGCGATCACGCAGGCGCGCGCGGGAATGAGCGCGTCGCAGGTGTTCAAACAGAGCGGGGTGCACCCGAAGATGAACCCCCGCGGGGTGAGGGTGCGCGAGTGCCGTGACAGCGCGGAGCACCCCGAGTCGCTCGCCATCTGCTTCGCGCTCGACACCAGCGGATCGATGGGAGAGATCCCCGACCTCCTCGCGCGCCGCGAGCTGCCTAACTTCATGAAGACGCTGATGGACAGCGGCGTGGCGCACCCGCAGGTGCTCTTCATGGCCTTCGTCGACGCATCGTGTGACCAGACGCCGCTGCAGGTGGGGCAGTTCGAATCGACCGCGGAGCTCATGGACAAGTGGCTCACCCTCACGACCCTCGCGGGCAACGGAGGCCACGCCTACAGCGGCCCGCTGCGGGGTGGTGAGAGCTACGAGCTCGCGCTCTTCTTCGCCGCGAAGCACACCTCCGTCGACGGGTGGGAGAAGCGCCAGCGCAAGGGCTACTTCTTCATGACGGGCGACGAATACGCCTTTCCCGCCGTGCCCCGCGAGGCCGCTCAGAACGTGCTCGGGTACGACATTCAAGCCGACATTCCCATCGCCGACGTGATGACCGACGTGCGTCGCACGTGGAACCCCTTCTTTCTCATCCCCGATCACAGCCGTCGCAGCGTCGAAGCCTACTGGCGCGGCATCTTCGGCGACGACGTGATCTGCATGGAGACCCCTGCCGACACGTGCACGGTCTCCGCCTCGCTCATCGCGCTGAGCGAGGGGCTCCTCGCCGACCTCGGAGCGGTCGAAGGCTCCCTGCGCGCGAGCGGAACCGCCCCCGAGCGCATCGCCTCGACCCTGCGGGCCATCGAGCCCTGGTACACCTCGCGCGCGAAGCGCTGAGCACCGCACCTCCGGTTGTTGGCGTTACTCGACGAGGTAGACCAATGCGAACGAAGATCGGCGCACTGTGGGTCGCGGCCCTGCTCTCGATGCTCGCAACCCCGTGCGCGTGGGCAGACGGCTGTTACATCTGCGCGAGCGGGAGTTCCGACGCGTGCCGCAACTACTGCCGCTACGCGGGCTCCGACACCTACGCCAACCGCCACCTGTGCGAGCGCCGCGGGTGCCGCATCGGCGGCACGGCGAGCTGTCCGACGGCCGTGAACTATCGCGTCTGCATGGCGCCTGCTCCCGTGCGCACGCTGGCGGTCTGCGACGCCGCGCGCCCGAACGGGTAGCTTCACACGCTGGGGCAGCACTCCCTGAGCGGCGCACCGCTGTCAATCGTCAGGGCGCGGCGCTCTGGGCCTCCAGGGCTTCGAAGAGCGCGAGGTTGTAGGCGCCGTACGTCCCCGCGCACACCTCTCGGGGCGTCGACCAGCAGACCCGTCCTTCTTCGCCGACGCCGAGCCTTACAGTGCTGAGATCGACCGCGCCTCGGGGCGCGAAGGTCGTCACGCGTCGCTCGCCGACGTTCCTCACGAACACCGGGTGAAGCGCGTGCGGATCGATCTGCAGGCCGCACTCCTCGCGCAGTTCGCGCGCTGCCGCGTTGCGCAACGCCGCGTCTCGATCGAGCGACAGGTCGCCGTCGCCCGCTTCAACGCTCCCGCCCGGGAGCCCGAGGTCGTTCCAGTTGAGGGGGCGGGACACGGCCAACACCGCCTCGCCCGGCCCGCGAATCAGCGTGCAGACCGCTTCGCTCAGCATGAAACGAGAGGTGATCGCGGAGCCGAGCGCGCTGTCAAGGCTCGATGCCGACGCGGATCAAGCGAGGGGAGCGGTCGGTGGACGATGAAGGGCCTCGGGCGTTGACAACGGGCTCCTCAACGGGCGCCGCGACGCCCGGCGACCTCGTCGGGAGCGAACCGCCGCCGTGGCGCCCAACCGCACTGACGCGGAGAGGGGCCGCCGCCTCGCGTGAGCCCTCGATCAAGGCATCACGGTGACGCTCGGAAACCCGTCGGCGTACACGTGCAGGCACACGATCTCAAGAGGCAACTCGAACACGGCAACGCCGGCGGCGTCAGTCTCGAGTTCGACGCATCGCAACGGCGCCCACAGCGCCGCGGGGCGGGGCTCCAGCATCACGCGCAGGCGCGCTGAGGCGAGCGGCCCCAGCGGATGGCGCTGAGAGGCGGGACGCGCCAGCGGAACCACCGGGGTCATACCGTCGAAGGTGGCGCGAGAGCCATCGGGCTCGACGCTCCAGGCGCCGCTCCGCGTCAGCATCGGGTAGGCGGAGAAGGAGAAGGTCCCATCGGGGTGAAGCGCGTACTTCTCGCTCCATCCGATCGCACCGCCGGGCCCGGGCATCGAGCCATGGATCGACCACGATCCCACCCAGGCGCCGCCCGGAGCTGCTTCGATCCAGTCGATCGCAAGCGCCCGGTCTGCATCGAGGCCCCCCAGGGCGACCTGCGCGGCGAGCGTCACGCGCGGGCCGTCGCGCCTCGCCGACACGGCCAGCAGGGGCCACGGCGCAAGGGGCTCGCGCAACAGTACGCGGCCGCCCAACCGAATCGCCTCGAACGCACCGAGCGGCGGCAAGGGCGGCGAGGGGGGCGCGACCCCGAGCGGCGGCGCTCCCGTTGGCGGCGGCGGTGCCACGCACACTCGCTCGGGAGAGGCCGCCGGTGGGCTCACGATTGGTTCGAGCGGAGGAAGCGGAAGAAGCGGAAGAAGCGGAGGAAGCGGAGGAAGCGGAGGAAGCGGAGG
>CANMAT010000161.1 GCA_947494865.1 Deltaproteobacteria bacterium | reverse complement strand
GCCTCGCGGCATTCCTCCTGACCCTGGCTTCGACGTTTTCCGCCTCCGCGCAGGTGATGCAACCCGACGGAACGGTGATCCCCACGCGCACGAGCGGCGACGGCTTGAGCGTGGCCGACATTCTCGGCATGCGCGGCGAGCGCAACCTCACGGCGCCCTTTACGCCCTTCAACGCGCAGAGCAACGCGCGCCCCGACCCGCAGACCTTTCGCCCCGGCTGTCGCATCTCGTTCCGGGTGATCGCCCGCAACGCGGGTCACCCCGACTCGTTCGGCTGGTACAACGTCGTCCCCGGCCGCGCCGCGGCGCCGCCCCTCGCCGAGCGTTACACCATCGTCCCCTCGGCGGGCATGAGCGCCCCCGCGGCCGCGGGCGGCGTCGGCTTCGTGGCCACCCTCGCCATCGGCAGCGACCCTCGCTACACGGGCGGCGACATCGGGTTCTTTCTCAGCAACCCGGTGCAAGAGCACACCTACTTCACCGAGCGGCGCTACCAGCCCACGGAGGTGCCCGGCTTCTTCTACGCCCTCATCTACGACAGCCGCGTCACCGCCGGGGGCTTCTACTTCGCGTGGGAAGACATCATTCGCGGCAACGACAACGACTTCAACGACCTCATCGTGCTGGTCGACAACCTCACCTGCTCCGGCGGCGGCGGTGTGTGCACCGTGCCCGGCGCGATGGGCGCCTGCGCCGCGGGCACGCAGCAGTGCCGCAACGCCGAGCTCACCTGCGTGTCGACGATCACCCCGTCGGCCGAGACCTGCGACGGCGTCGACAACAACTGCAACGGCACCGTCGACGAGGGCGACACGCTGTGCCCCACGCGCCAGGTGTGCGACCGCGGCGTGTGCGTCGAGCGCTGCCAGGCCGAGCTCGGGTGCCTCGAGGGCTTCGTGTGCTCCGACCGCGGCACCTGCGTCGAGACCTCGTGCGCCACGGTGACCTGCGCCGCGGGCTCCATCTGCCGCAACGGCGTGTGCCGCGCGCAGTGCGAGGGCGTGGTGTGCCCCAACGGCCAGGTGTGTCGGCAAGACCGCTGCGTCGACCCCTGCAACGGCCTCACGTGCGACCGCGACCAGGTGTGCGTCGCGGGCGTCTGCCAGGCCCGCTGCCCCTGCCGCCGCTGCGGCGCGGGCGAGACCTGCACCACCGACGGCGTGTGCCGCGCCGCCGCCTGCGCGTCGGTGACCTGCCCGCAGGGCTCGTACTGCCAGGCGGGTGTGTGCCGTGATTCGTGCGCGGGCGCGGTGTGCCCCGGCGGCGGAATGTGCATGGGCGGGCGGTGCTTTCCGCCCGTGTCGATCGGCGACGGCGGCGTGCGCGACGGCGGCGTGCGCGACGGGTCGGTGAGCGACGGCTCCGTGGCCGACGCGAGCGCGACCGACGGCGGCGCGACGACCGACGGCGGCGCAGCCAGCGACGCCGCGATGGACGCCGCCGATGGCAGCCTGGTGGTTCCCGGTGGAGCGGGTGACGATGAGGGGTGTGGTTGCCGCGCGGGCGCCCCGCGCAGCGCGCGCGGGGCCTACGGGCTCCTCGGCGTGGCCGCGGTGCTCATGGCCCGCCGCCGACGCCGCCGCTGAGCCGCTACTGCGCCTGCACCTGGCTCACATGGAGCCAGGATGCAGGCGACCCATCCTGCCACTGCACGCACGCCTGATCGCCCTGCGCCTGCACCACCGTGGCGCCGTAGAACCCGCCGTCACTCCACTGCGCGAGCACGTAGGCCCCAGGCACGAAGGCCCCGCCCTTGGCCTTCGAGAAACCCTGGTCGTAGCCGCCCTGCGGCTTCGCGACCCCAGCGCCCTTGTCGAACCCAGCGCCCTTGTCGTGCCCGGGGTCGTAACCGCCCCCGGTCTTGAAGCCGCCCTTGTCGTGCCCGGGGTCGTAACCGCCCCCGGTCTTGAAGCCGCCCTTGTCGAAGCCGCCCTTGTCGTACGCGGGGTCGTAGCCGCCCTGGTTGTGGCCGCCCATCGGCATCATGCCCTGGTGCATAAAGGGCTGACCGTTGACGTGGAGCTCGACGCCGGCGCCCGGGTCGACCTCGCCGTCGATGTCGGCGTTGCCGCTGATGCGATAGCTCACCGCGCCCGGCGTGGTGGCGTACGAATCGGCGGGAACGGGAAACTGAAAATGAAACTGGTACGACTGCCCGGGCTGCGCCGTGAAGGGCCCCGAGAGCACCGTCGGCGCCGCGAGGTCTTGCGTCTGCTGGGTGAGCTGGCCGTTCTGGTTCACCTGCTGGGTCATCGTGAGCTTCACGGTCACCTTGGTGATCTGCTGCGCGCGGCGGCCGCCCTGAAACACCGCCATGCCGTTGACCACGCCGCCCGCCTGCACCTGCGGAAATTGCAGGGCGATCGAGAGGCTCCCGCCGCCTACGCCGAATGCATCAAACAGTCCCATGCGTGTACTCCCTCTGCAGTGAACGCCGCGCGCGTGAGGCGCGCGACCCGTCAGCCGATGCCGTAGCCCTTGAGCTTCTTGTGAAGGCCCTCGCGCGTGATGCCGAGGGTCTTCGCCGTGGCGCTCTTGTTGTTCTTGTGCTCTCGCAGCGCCTCGATCAAAAGCCACTTCTCGATGTGCTCGATCTGGTCTTTGAGGGTGCCGCGCGGGGCCTTGATGCGGTCGAGCAGGCCCTCGATGTTGCGAATGCGGGGCGAGAGGTGCTCTGCCATGATGTAAGAGCCCGGGTCGCTCTGGATCACGAGGCGCTGCACCTCGTTCTCGAGCTCGCGCACGTTGCCCGGCCACTCGTAGGCCATCATGAGCTCCATGGTCTGCTGCGAGAAGCCCGCCACCTGCTTGCCCAGCTCGTGCGAGTAGCGCTTGAGAAAATGCCCGCCCAGAAGGGGAATGTCGTCGCGACGCTCCCTCAACGGGGGGATGCGCACGGGAAACACCTGCAGGCGATAATAGAGGTCTTGCCGGAAGCGCCCCGCGGAGACCTCGGTCTCGAGGTTGCGGTTGGTGGCCGTGACGATGCGCACGTCGACCTGTCGGGTGACCCCAGAGCCCACCGGGCGCACCTCGCCCTCTTGCAACACGCGAAGAATCTTGGCCTGAAGAGACAGCGGCATCTCGCCGATCTCATCGAGGAAGAGCGTGCCCCCGTCGGCCAGCTCGAAGAGGCCCTTCTTGTCTTCCGTGGCTCCCGTAAAAGAGCCCTTCTTGTGTCCGAAGAGCTCGCTCTCGAGGAGGTTCTCGGGCAGGGCCGCGCAGTTCTGCGCGATGAAGAGCTTGTCTTTACGGCGCGACTGATAGTGCACCGCGGAGGCCACGAGCTCCTTGCCGGTGCCCGTCTCGCCCTCGACGAGCACCGTGACGCGCGTGTCGATCACCTTCGACAGCTTGAGGAAGAGCGCCTTCATCGCCGACGAGTCGCCGATGATGCCTTCGAACCTCTTCTGCGCGCGCTGCTTGAGAAAGCTGTTCTCGCTGCGGGCGCTGGCCTCGGCGAGCTGCACGCGCTTGTAGAGCCGCGCGTTGGCCACCGCCAGCGAGGCCTGCTGCGCCACGAGCATGAGCAGATCGAGGTCGCGCTCTTTGAAGATGCCCGCGCTCGCGCGGTTGTCGACCTGGAGCACCCCGAGGATCTCGTCGCCCTTCCACAGCGGCACCGCCATGGTCGAGAGGATCTTCGCGCCCATGATGCTGGCCGTCTCGCCGACCTCGCGCATCGCGTCGGCGGCGAGCACCGCGGCGCGCTGCTCGATGACCTTGCGCACCACGCTGCGCGCGGTAGGAATGGCCTCGACGGCGGGGCCCTTCTGGTCGCGCACGCGCGTGGTGACGGGCACGTACTCGGGCCGCTCGGTGTTGCTCTCGTCGCGCAGCACCACCGTGAGGTGCGTGGCGCGCGGCACCGTGTCGAAGGCCGCCCGCTCGATCGCATCGAGCACCTCGTCGAGCTCGAGCGCGCCCGACAGCGTGCGCGTTGAGCTCAACAGAGACTTCAGCGAGATGGGGTCGCCCTCGATCGATTTGTTGGCCTCGCCTACCGACGCCACGGGGCGCAGCGCCACCACACGGGCCTCGGGCTCCGGCGGCGGAGGCGGAGGCGGAGGCGGAGGCGGAGGCGGAGGCGGAGGAGGCGGAGGAGGCGGAGGAGGCGGCCGCGCGACGACGGGCTGCGGCGGCGTAGGCGCGCGCATCGCGGCGTGGCCGGGCGGGAGCGTCGGAGCCGTTTCGCCGGGGCCGAGCTTGCGCGCCAGGGGGGAGACGTAGGTGACCTTCACCACCACGGGGTGATCGGGGCTGCCCAGGAGGAGCCGATCGCCCGTGAGCAGCTCGAGCTCGTGCTGGTTGCTCGCGTCGACGGTGAGCAGCGTGGTGCCGCGGCGCACGCGCGTGCCGTTGGTGCTGCGGTTGTCGAGGAAGCGCAGCGCGCCCGTCGTGGCGTCGACCACGAGCGAGCCGTGCGAGCCCGACACGTGCCAGTCGGGCAGCACGAGGTCGCTCTGCGGCGCGCGACCGATGGTGACCTCGGGGGTCTCGCGCTCGAGCTGACGTCCCCGCGCGTCTCCCTGTTCGACCTCGAGCCGGATCACGGCGCGCACGTTAACAGTTCGCAGGGCTGCGTTGCTAGGGGTGATCTGTGACGCGCGATCGGCGTCAGTGACGATTGCGGAGCCGCGCGATGAGCATCTGCGACTCGAGGTGCATCACCGACTTGCTCTCCTGCCCCTGCTCGGCGGCAATGATCGCCTCGAGGCGGGTGACGCACTCGGCGCAGCCGTGCGGCGACAGCGAGTCGATGGCCGTGTTGAGCGAGCGGCGCACGATCATGTCGGGGATGTCGGCGCGCGCGAGGAGGGCGTTGCGCGCGTCGGCGTTCTCCGAGCCCGTCCACGCCATCATGTAGGCGGCCTTGCGCACCACGTTCTTGTCTTGATCTGCCAGCTTCTGCTGGTAGCACGCGATGGCGCCGTCTTCGCAGTCGCGCGCCACGCTGGCCACGGCGCGAATGGCCGTGAGCTGCGCGAGCACGGGGCGCACCTCGTCGGGCGCCTCGGCGGCGAGGCCGTCGAGCTGCGTCTGCGAGGTCTGCGCGATGCGGTCGAACGCGGCGAAATCGGCGTGGCGAATGGCGCTCGCGAGGGGCATGAGCAGCGCCATGCGGAAGGCCGTCGCGTCGGCCGCCTGGAGGGCCGGCGCGGCGAGGCGGCGGATGAGCACCGCGGGGGCGCGCGGGTCGCCGAGGATGACCAGCGCCGGGGCCATGGTGGGCGCCATGTCGGTGGGGTCGCCCGCGGGGGCCTCGTTGAAGGCCAGCGCGATGGCGTCGAAGATCTGCACGCGGCGCGGGTCTTCGCGGGGCAGGCCGAGGCCCGTGTAGGCGAGCGTCTCGGCGGCGGCGCCGCGCACGTTGCCGACCTCTTGCCGGTTGGCGAGCAGGGCGAGCAGCGCGGGGATGGCCGACGGGTCGGCGAAGTTGCGCAGCACGTCGATGGCCTGCGCCTTCATGAAGCCCGGGGGCATGGGGGGCATGCCGGGCTCCGTGGCGTACGAGGCCAGGAGGTCGTTGACGAGGACGTTCTCGCTGTTGACGGTGGCGATGAGGCGCGGCACCGCGGCGGCGGGCCCGAGGCGCACGAGGGCGCGCGCGCAGTTGTTGAACGCGTTGGCGCGCGACGAGCCCGAGCGGATGTTGAGGAAGAGGCCGTACACGAGCGCGTCGGCGGCGCTCGGGTCGCCGATGAGGCCGAGGGCGTCGGCGGAGGCGCGGGCCGTGCGAATCTCTTGATCGCGAATGGGGCGCTGGAGCAGGCGCTTGAGCGTCTCGACGGCGGCGCGGTCGCCGATGAGGCCGAGGGCGCTCACGACGCTCTCGCGGATGGAGGGGCTGTTGCCCGAGTTGGCCGACGCGCGGTCGATGGCGCCGAGGAGGCCCTGCACCACCGCGGGGTTGTTGGCCGGGTGCAGGTCTTTGAGGGCCTGCGCGGCGCGCAGCGCGATGCGCTCGGAGTCGCTGTTGCCGACGTGAAACTGCAGCGCCGAGAGGAGCGCGGGGACGGCCCGGAGGTCGTGCGCGCCGGCGAGGATCTCGATGGCCTCTTTGCGCGTCGAGACCTCTTCGGAGTGCGCCGTGAAGGCCGTGGCCACCGCGGGGAGCACGGCGTCGAGGAACTGCTTCACCTGCGGGTCGTCGACGTTGTCGGGGGGCCTCGCCATGGAGAGCCGCGACTGGAACATCTCGCGCAGCTTGCGCATCGCCGCGGGGCGACGGTTGTCGGCGTCGAGCTTCTTGACGTGGGTCGCAGGGTCGTTCTCGTCGTCACAGCCCGCGACGGCGGCGCCGCCGAGCGCCAGGCACGTGATGAGCGTGAGGCGTGAGAGGAGTCCCTTGGTGCGCATCGCAATCCCTCAATGCTATTGGGTGGGGTAGAAGAGACGAGGCCGCGCGCACGGTAGAGCCGCCCGCGACGCGGTGGCAAGCGCCGAATGGGCCGCGCCAGAGCGCCCCGCGGGGCGCTCCCTTCGCGCGGCCGGGGGAGGCTCGTCAGGTGACGTTGCGCACGGTGAGAGCGCGGGAGGCGCCGGGGAAGTCGGCGAGCTCTTCGCGGATGACCTTGTTGGTGTCGAAGTACACCTGCCAGTAGTGGTCGTTGTGGCAGTAGGGGCGCACGCAGAGCACGGGGCCGAACTCGGTGAAGGTCTCGATCTCGACGTCGGGGCCCACGTCGGTCTTGATGTTCTTCACGCGTGCCTTGATGGCGCCCTTGAGGCGCTCGATGGCGGCCAGGTGGTCGGCGGCGCCCGAGATCTGCGCGCGGAGCTCGACGCGGCGATACGGGTTGGCGGTGAAGTTCTGAATGTCGCCGCTGAAGATCTTGTTGTTGCCCACGAAGGTGCGAACGTTGTCGGGGGTGTCGAGCGACGTCACGAAGAGGCCGATCTCGTGCACGGTGCCCGTGATGCCGCCCACGGTGACAAAATCGCCCACCTTGAAGGGGCGCAGAATGACCATGAAGGCCCCGGCGGCGAAGTTCGAAAGCAACCCGCCCCACGCGGTGCCGATGGCGAGGCCCGCGCCCGCAAGGAGGGCCGCGAAGGAGGTGGTCTCCACCCCGACGCGCCCCAGAATGGCCATGACCAGCACGATGTTGAGCACCACCGCGAGGGTGTTGAGCACATACGTGGTGATGGTCGAGTCGATGGAGCGCGCGGTGAGCGCGCGGCGCAGCAGCGTGGTGACCACGCCGATGAGCCAGCGGCCCACAATCCAGATGGCAAACGCGCCCAGGACCTTGAGCCCGAAATCGAGCCCGCGCGTCTTCAGGAATGTAACAAACTGATCGATGTTCACAGTGACCTCCCTCGCTTGAAGAGCAAACGAGTCAGGCCGTTACCACTACCGCCAATACGAATACAAGAGTGTCCGGCACCGCGCGCGATATTGTCACAGGGGTAGGTCGCAGCGCTCGGATCACCCTTGTCGGATGAGCCGAGCGCGGTGCGGTGCGGTGCGGTGGGCGTGAAGGCGGGGCAGCGGGTGTGGCGGGTCAGAACCAGTGGGCTTTGAAGTGCCCGTACCAGCCCAGGGCGACGAGGGCCGCGAGCGCGACGAGGAGGAGGATGGTGCCCCCGCTGCCTTCTTCGTCCTTGCTCTCGGGGAGCATGTCGGCCGTGTCGAGCGTGGCGCCCTTGGGGAGCTCGGGGGTGAAGGCG